>NZ_CP077097.1:0-127500 GCF_014269225.2 Pseudomonas anuradhapurensis | reverse complement strand
TAGCCGGTGCTTATTCTGTCGGTAACGTCAAAACAGCAAGGTATTAACTTACTGCCCTTCCTCCCAACTTAAAGTGCTTTACAATCCGAAGACCTTCTTCACACACGCGGCATGGCTGGATCAGGCTTTCGCCCATTGTCCAATATTCCCCACTGCTGCCTCCCGTAGGAGTCTGGACCGTGTCTCAGTTCCAGTGTGACTGATCATCCTCTCAGACCAGTTACGGATCGTCGCCTTGGTGAGCCATTACCTCACCAACTAGCTAATCCGACCTAGGCTCATCTGATAGCGTGAGGTCCGAAGATCCCCCACTTTCTCCCGTAGGACGTATGCGGTATTAGCGTTCCTTTCGAAACGTTGTCCCCCACTACCAGGCAGATTCCTAGGCATTACTCACCCGTCCGCCGCTGAATCAAGGAGCAAGCTCCCGTCATCCGCTCGACTTGCATGTGTTAGGCCTGCCGCCAGCGTTCAATCTGAGCCATGATCAAACTCTTCAGTTCAATACTGCTTGGGTTTTTAAGAAACCCTAAACTTGGCTCAGCAATCTCAAATGACTATGTGATTTCTCGCATGGCCACTTGTGATGCTGATAATCTTTGTGACTATCAGTCCGTACTCACAAGCACCCACACGAATTGCTTGATTCGATTTGTTAAAGAGCGTTTGGCTAAGAGCTTTTCATCTCAACCGAGGCGCGCATTCTACGCTTTCCTCATTTGCTGTCAAGCGTTTATTTTGAAGTTTTTTGCGAGAAACTCGTTTAGCTTCAAACACTTGACTCGCTGCGATCGCTCGTAGCGGGAGGCGAATCATACAGCGTTTAAAACCGCTGTCAACCTTCATCTCGACCGCTGCCGATCATTCGATCGAAGCACTTCCGATACTACCTGAATTACTCAACTCTTTGATTATCAAGGAGTTTTGCGCTTCGACCACCTCGGAATTGGGGCGCATTATAAGGGCATTTGAGACCGCGTCAACCCTTGAATTCGAAGAAAGCCGAATATCGCTGAAAAGCAAAGCGGGGCGGCCTGACGGCCACCCCGCTTTCATCAGGACCACACCCCTTCATAGCACGCCGGTATCGCGAAGCCGTCGCACCTCATCTGCATCCAACCCCAGCACGTCTACCAGCACCGCATCGGTATGCTCACCCAGCAGCGGCGGCGCCCGTCGATATTCCACCGGCGTCTCCGACAGGCGAATAGGGCTCGCCACCTGTGGCACGCTACCCGCCAATGGGTGTGGAATGTCCACTGCCAGCCCACGCGCGAGCACCTGCGGGTCCTGGAACATCTGCGCCAGGTCATTGATAGGCCCACACGGCACCCCGGCGGCCTCCAGCTGGCTCACCCACTCGGCCGTGGTCTTGAACACCGTGGCCTGACGGATCAAAGGGATCAGTTCCGCCCGGTTGGCCACTCGCATTTTATTGGTAATGAAGCGCGGATCGTCTGCCCATTGTGGTTGCCCGGCCACCTCGGCAAATTTGCGGAACTGGCTGTCGTTACCCACGGTAAGGATGAAATCGCCATCCGCCGTCGGGAAATCCTGGTACGGCACGATATTCGGATGCGCATTTCCCAGGCGACGAGGCGGTACACCTGTGGTCAGGTAGTTCATCGCCTGGTTGGCCAGGCAGGCGACTTGAACATCGAGCAATGCCATGTCGATGTGCTGGCCTGCCCCGGTCTGCTCCCGGTGGGCGAGGGCAGCGAGAACCGCCACGGTGGAATACAGCCCGGTCAGGATGTCGGTCAGCGCCACCCCCACCTTCACCGGCCCTGCGCCTTGCTCACCCTCCGGGCGGCCGGTCAGGCTCATCAGCCCACCCAACCCCTGGATCATGAAGTCATAGCCGGCGCGCTTGGCATAAGGCCCGGTCTGGCCGAAGCCGGTGATGGAACAGTAGATAAGCCGCGGATTGACGGCTTTCAGGCTTGGGTAGTCCAGGCCATAGGCAGCCAACCCACCCACCTTGAAGTTCTCGATGACGATATCGGACTTCGCCGCCAACTCACGCACCAGGCGTTGCCCCTCGGGCTGGGTGAAGTCGATGGTCACCGAGCGCTTGTTGCGGTTGGCCGACAGGTAATAAGCAGCCTCGCTGGTATTCTGCCCCTCGGCATCCTTGAGGAAGGGCGGCCCCCACGAGCGCGTGTCGTCGCCACTGCCAGGGCGCTCGACCTTGATCACATCAGCACCGAGGTCAGCGAGAATCTGGCCAGACCATGGGCCGGCCAACACGCGCGAAAGGTCCAGCACCCGCAGATGTGATAGCGCGCCCATGGGCTGGCTCCTTATCAATAGAAGGCCTGGATACCGGTTTGCGCGCGCCCCAGGATCAGCGCATGCACGTCATGAGTACCCTCATAGGTGTTGACCACCTCAAGGTTGACCAGGTGACGGGCCACACCGAATTCATCGGAAATGCCATTGCCACCCAGCATGTCACGCGCCATGCGGGCGATATCCAGTGCCTTGCCGCAGGAGTTGCGCTTCATGATCGAGGTGATTTCCACTGCAGCCGTGCCTTCGTCCTTCATCCGCCCAAGGCGCAGGCAGCCCTGCAGCGCCAGGGTGATTTCGGTCTGCATGTCGGCCAGCTTTTTCTGGATCAGCTGGTTGGCCGCCAATGGGCGACCGAACTGTTGCCGGTCCAGGGTGTACTGACGCGCGGTGTGCCAGCAGGCTTCGGCGGCACCCAGCGCACCCCAGGAGATGCCATAGCGCGCCGAGTTCAGGCAGGTGAACGGACCTTTGAGGCCGCGCACCTCGGGGAATATGTTGTCTTCCGGTACGAACACATTGTCCATGACGATTTCGCCGGTGATCGAAGCGCGCAAGCCAACCTTGCCGTGGATCGCCGGTGCGCTGAGACCTTCCCAGCCCTTTTCCAGGACAAAGCCGCGAATATCCCCCTCGTCATCTTTGGCCCAGACTACGAACACATCGGCGATCGGGCTGTTGGTGATCCACATCTTGCTGCCAGTCAGGCGGTAGCCGCCGTCGACCTTGCGTGCACGGGTAATCATCGAACCCGGGTCGGAGCCGTGGTTAGGCTCGGTCAGGCCGAAGCAGCCGATCCATTCGCCGCTGGCCAGCTTGGGCAGGTACTTCTGCTTCTGGGCCTCGGTACCGAATTCGTTGATCGGCACCATCACCAGCGACGACTGCACGCTCATCATCGAGCGGTAACCCGAGTCGATACGCTCCACCTCGCGGGCGATGAGGCCATAGCACACGTAGTTCAGGCCACTGCCACCATATTGCTCGGGAATGGTGGCGCCCAGCAGCCCGACCTCACCCATTTCACGGAAGATCGCAGGGTCGGTCTGCTCATGACGGAAGGCTTCGAGCACACGCGGCGCGAGCTTGTCCTGGGCGAACTGATAAGCGCTGTCACGCACCATGCGCTCTTCTTCAGTGAGCTGCTGATCGAGCAGCAGCGGGTCGATCCAGTTAAAGCTTGCTTTACCGGCCATGAGTGAGATCCTCGAAATTGGGAGCAGTTTCTTGTGCCTTTGAGCCTAGGCCTGATCGGCTGCAGGGACAAACGAGGATTGCGCACCAATTAGTGATAATTTGTCACTTCGTAAATGGGCAAAACGCCTTATTGACAGCGTGACAAGTGAGGTTGACGTACATGCGGCGCAAGATTCCCAGTACCGCTGCGCTGGTTTGCTTCGAAGCGGCGGCGCGCAACGAGAGCTTTACCAAAGCCGCCCAGGAGCTCGCCCTGACCCAGGGGGCTGTTTGTCGGCAGATAGCGGGCCTGGAAGCTTTCCTCAATGTGGAACTGTTCCGCCGCTCGCGGCGTGGAGTGAAACTGACCGAAGCCGGCCTTTCCTACAGCCGCCAAGTGGCCGCCCAACTGGATGCCGTCGAGCGCGACACCTTGTCGGTGATGCGCCAGCAGGGCGCCAACGTGATCGAATTGGCCGTGGTGCCTACCTTCGGCACCCAGTGGCTGCTCCCGCGGCTCAAGGATTTCCAGCAGCGTCACCCAGAGGTCACGGTCAACCTCACCAATCGCACCCGGCCTTTCCTGTTTGCCGACACGACCTTCGATGCAGCCATCTACTTTGGCGATGGCGACTGGTCCGGCACCCAGTCGCACCGGCTGATGGGAGAAAACCCGGTACCGGTATGCAGCCCGGCGCTGCTGCACGGCCAGGGTACGCTCGAGCCACAACGGATTGCCCAGCTGCCGTTGCTGCAGCAAAGCACGCGCCCCTATGCCTGGCGCCAATGGTTCAGCAGCATCGGCATGAACGTGGAACGCGACATGACAGGCCCGCGCTATGAACTATTCTCGATGCTCGCCCAGGCGGCCATGCATGAAATGGGCATTGCCCTGATTCCGCCATTCCTGATCCAGCGCGAGTTGGAGGAGGGTAGGTTGGTGGTCGCTAACAGGCATGCCCTCAGCAGTGACAAGGCCTACTATCTGATGATTCCGGAGCGCAAGGTGGAGTCGGCTTCGCTGCGCGCTTTCCGCGACTGGCTGGTTGGCCAGGCCCAGGCCTACACAGCAAGAAGTTAGTTGAAGCGCTACAACCTGACTTCGTAGTCAATTATTTTAAACACCTACAGATGTATGTATTTGTCGCATAGACATAAACTGTTATGCGAGTGCAAAAATCCTGTTTGACCCGGCTTACTGCGCGGCTTTGCGGGTTATTTTGCGACATTCACCAAGCTGTAAGCGAATTGGCCAGAAATTTTTTGATTTTTTCTCCTAGTCTGCCAATAGCCCTTGCTTGACGGGCTGCAGCCTGACCGTTGCGACATACGGTCACAGGGTGACTTGTAGTTTTGACTTCGTTTCGCTCCAGAACCGGTTGAAGGCCCCTGGCTTCGTCTGCAAAATGCTTCGCCCGCCCGGGATTCGGCGGGCCGGCGCTCCACAGCCGCCCCAGCGCACCATCCGAAGTGTGTTGGCTTTTACAAAGACAAAAGGTCACCGCAGGAGAAATAGTCGTGCACATTGGTGTTCCTCTCGAGACGCAGACCGGTGAGACAAGGGTCGCTGCGACCCCCGAAACCATCAAGAAACTGATTGGCCAGGGCCATCAGGTTACCGTCCAACGGGGGGCAGGGCTCAATGCCAGCATTCCGGACAGTGCCTATGAGGCCGTGGGCGCTTCCCTTGGGAGCGCAGCCGATGCCTACGGCGCCCAATTGGTGCTCAAGGTGGTCGCCCCCAACGACCAGGAACTGGCCCTTATCAACAGCGGCAGCCTCCTGGTGGGCATGCTCAATCCCTTCAACAACGAGCTGATCGGCAAGATGGCCGAACGCGGCATTACCGCCTTCGCCCTGGAAGCCGCGCCACGCACCTCGCGGGCCCAAAGCCTCGATGTGCTGTCGTCGCAGGCCAACATCGCCGGTTACAAGGCAGTGTTGCTGGCAGCCCATCACTATCCACGCTTCATGCCCATGCTGATGACCGCCGCCGGTACCGTTAAGGCTGCGCGCGTGCTGATTCTGGGGGCGGGCGTTGCCGGCCTGCAGGCCATCGCCACGGCCAAGCGCCTGGGCGCAGTGATCGAGGCGTCGGATGTACGCCCGGCGGTGAAGGAGCAGATCGAGTCGCTGGGGGCGAAGTTCATCGACGTGCCGTACGAGACCGATGAGGAACGCGAGTGCGCCGAAGGCGTGGGCGGGTATGCCCGGCCGATGCCAGCCAGCTGGATGCAACGCCAGGCCCAGGCCGTGCACGAGCGCGCCAGGCAAGCGGATATCGTCATCACCACCGCGCTTATCCCAGGGCGCAAGGCGCCAACCCTGCTCAGCGCAGAAACCGTCGCGCAGATGAAGCCTGGCTCGGTGGTCATCGACCTTGCGGCAGCCCAGGGCGGCAATTGCCCGCTGACCGTCGCCGACCAGGTGGTGCAGCACAACGGCGTGATCATCGTCGGCCCGACCAACCTGCCAGCCCAGGTGGCTGCCGATGCTTCGGCGCTGTATGCACGCAACCTGCTGGACTTCATGAAGCTGCTGTTCGACAAGGACGGCGTGCTGGTCATCAATCTCGAAGACGACATCGTCGCGGCCTGCCTGATGTGCCGCGATGGCCAGGTCGTCCGCAAGAACGGCTAAGGAGCACGACAATGGAAGACATGCTGATTTCCCATGGCATCTACAACCTGATCATCTTCGTGCTGGCCATCTACGTGGGCTACCACGTGGTCTGGAACGTCACCCCGGCGCTGCACACCCCGCTGATGGCCGTTACCAACGCCATCTCCGCCATCGTCATCGTCGGCGCCATGCTGGCCGCCGCGCTGACCGTGACCCCGGCCGGCAAGCTGATGGGTACCCTCGCCGTGGCCCTGGCCGCGGTCAATGTGTTCGGTGGCTTCCTGGTCACCCGCCGCATGCTTGAGATGTTCAAGAAGAAAGCCAAGAACGAGGGGCAGAAGTAAGCATGAGCATGAATCTGGTAACACTCCTCTACCTTGTCGCCTCGGTCTGCTTCATCCAGGCGCTCAAGGGCCTGTCGCATCCGACCACCTCGCGGCGCGGCAACCTGTTCGGCATGATCGGCATGGGGATCGCCATCCTCACCACGGTTGGCCTCATTTACAAGCTTGGTGCCGAGCTGGCTACCGCCGGCATCGGCTACGTCCTGGTTGGCCTGCTGGTCGGCGGTAGCGCTGGCTCGATCATGGCCAAGCGCGTCGAGATGACCAAGATGCCGGAGCTGGTCGCCTTCATGCACAGCATGATCGGCCTGGCCGCGGTGTTCATCGCCATCGCCGCCGTGCTGGAGCCGCAATCGATGGGCATCGTCGCCGCGATCAGCGACCCGATCCCCACCGGTAACCGCCTGGAGCTGTTCCTCGGCGCGGCCATCGGTGCCATTACCTTCTCCGGTTCGGTGATTGCCTTCGGCAAGCTCTCGGGCAAGTACAAGTTCCGCCTGTTCCAGGGCGCACCGGTACAGTTCGCCGGCCAGCACAAGCTGAACCTGATCCTCGGCCTGACCACCATCGCGCTGGGCTTGCTGTTTACCTTCACCGGGCACTACAGCGCCTTCACCCTGATGCTGGTCCTGGCCTTCATCATGGGCGTGCTGATCATTATTCCGATCGGCGGCGCCGACATGCCGGTGGTGGTGTCGATGCTCAACAGCTATTCGGGCTGGGCAGCGGCCGGCATCGGCTTCTCGCTGAACAACTCGATGCTGATCATTGCAGGCTCGCTGGTCGGTTCGTCCGGTGCCATCCTTTCGTACATCATGTGCAAGGCAATGAACCGTTCGTTCTTCAACGTCATCCTCGGCGGTTTCGGCGGCGATACCGATGCTGGCGCGGCGCAAGGCTCGAAAGAGCAGCGCCCGGTGAAATCCGGCTCGGCTGACGATGCCACCTTCCTGCTCAGCAACGCCGACAGCGTGATCATCGTTCCGGGTTACGGCCTGGCGGTGGCCCGCGCACAGCATGCACTGAAGGAACTGACCGAGAAGCTGAGCCACAACGGCGTGACCGTGAAGTACGCGATCCACCCGGTGGCCGGCCGTATGCCCGGGCACATGAACGTGTTGCTGGCCGAGGCGGAAGTGCCTTACGACCAGGTGTTCGAGATGGAAGATATCAACGCCGAGTTCGGTCAGGCCGACGTGGTACTGGTTCTGGGCGCCAACGACGTGGTCAACCCGGCAGCGAAGAACGACCCGAAATCGCCGATTGCCGGTATGCCGATCCTCGAAGCCTTCAAGGCCAAGACCATCATCGTCAACAAGCGCTCCATGGCCAGCGGCTATGCCGGGCTGGACAACGAACTGTTCTACCTCGACAAGACCATGATGGTGTTTGGCGATGCCAAGAAAGTCATCGAGGACATGGTCAAGGCAGTAGAGTGACAGCCGCTACTGCAAACCAGCTGATATAAAGAAAGCCCCGGTCAGAATCTGCCGGGGCTTTTTTGATTGATCCGGATCAACGGCTCTACTTCAAGGCTTCTCATACGACCATGGTCGTGGGACGGCAAGGGGCGAAGTCTCTAGACTGCGCTGCAGTAGTTTCAGTAGCCCGAGATAACAATCCATGTACCGTGATCGTATCCGCTTGTCCTCCCTGCATAGCAAGGTAATGAGTGCGGCTGATGCCGCTGGTCTGATCGAGGACGGCATGACCGTCGGCATGAGCGGTTTCACCCGCGCCGGCGAAGCCAAGGCCGTGCCGCATGCCCTGGCCGAGCGAGCCAAGCAGTCGCCACTGAAAATCAGCCTGATGACCGGCGCCAGCCTGGGCAACGACCTGGACAAGCAACTGACCGAGGCCGGCGTGCTGGCTCGTCGCATGCCGTTCCAGGTCGACAGCACACTGCGCAAGGCCATCAACGACGGCAAGGTGATGTTCATCGACCAGCACCTGTCGGAAACCGTCGAACAACTGCGCAACCAGCAGTTGAAGCTGCCGGACATCGCGGTCATCGAAGCCGTGGCCATCACCGAGCAAGGCCATATCGTGCCAACCACCTCGGTGGGCAACTCGGCCAGCTTCGCGATCTTCGCCAAGCAGGTGATTGTCGAGATCAACCTCTCGCACAATACCAACCTCGAAGGCCTGCACGACATTTATATCCCCACCTATCGCCCGACCCGCACGCCTATCCCGCTGGTCAAGGTAGACGACCGAATCGGCAGCACCGCGATCCCGATCGACCCGGCCAAGATCGTCGGTATCGTCATCAGCGACCAGCCGGACTCGCCATCCACCGTACTGCCGCCGGATGACGAAACCCAGGGCATCGCCGACCACCTGATCAACTTCTTCAAGAAAGAAGTGGAAGCTGGCCGCATGACCAACAAGCTCGGCCCGCTGCAGGCCGGTATCGGCAGCATCGCCAACGCGGTGATGTGCGGCCTGATCGAGTCACCGTTCGAAGACCTGACCATGTACTCCGAAGTACTGCAGGACTCCACCTTCGACCTGATCGATGCTGGCAAGCTGAGCTTCGCCTCGGGCAGCTCGATCACCTTGTCCACCCGCCGCAACGCCGACGTGTTCGGTAACCTGGAGCGCTACAAGGACAAGCTGGTGCTGCGCCCGCAGGAAATCTCCAACCACCCGGAAGTGGTCCGGCGCCTGGGCATCATTGGTATCAACACCGCGCTGGAGTTCGATATCTACGGCAACGTCAACTCCACCCACGTGTGCGGCACCAGGATGATGAACGGCATCGGTGGCTCGGGGGACTTCGCCCGTAACGCTCACCTGGCGGTATTCGTCACCAAGTCGATTGCCAAGGGTGGTGCGATCTCCAGCGTGGTACCGATGGTCAGCCACGTCGACCACACCGAGCACGACGTCGACATCCTGGTGACCGAGCAAGGCCTGGCCGACCTGCGTGGCCTGGCGCCGCGTGAGCGGGCAAGGGCGATCATCGACAACTGTGTGCACCCGGACTATCGCGCTGCGCTGAACGATTATTTCGAACGCGCCTGCCAGCGGGGCGGCCATACTCCGCATATCCTGCGTGAAGCGCTGAGCTGGCACGAAAACCTGGAAGAAACTGGGCGCATGCTGGCTGGCTGACCACACCGTTCCCGGAATGGCGGCCCTGCTTCCGCTGTTCCGGTCCCTGTATTTATAGGCGCGGCCTTGGGTCGCGATGTGCTGTGCAGCGGCCCTGCAATCTCAGCTATAACATCGTACCTTGGGGCCGCTTTGCGGCCCTATCGCGACACAAGGCCGCTCCTACAAGACCTGTGCTTTACAGTCCAATCATTTTAGATAACAAAAACTGTTCTACTGTGCTGGTATTTTTACCGCCGCAAGCCGGACCAAACACTCTCCATCTCTAAAAACGCACCATATGTGTGCGCACCAGTACAGTTACGCCAATTTCGAGTGCAACAGTAGGGTTACACAGTTAACTGAGCCATCGTCTTTCCACTGAACTGTATCTACTGTTATGGACAGCAGAGGAGGATCATTGGCATCAGTTAAATCACTACCTAATCCCGCCATAAGCGGAAGGATGAAACATCATGGAACGTACCCTCAGTTCCGGTCTGGTTTTTGAAAGCAACGCCCAGCAATCCAACGCTTCGCTGCCGCTGCGCGCCCTGTCCACCCTGCTGCTGTGGCAGCGCCGTATGGCCAGCCGCCGTCAACTGGCTCGCCTGGACGCCCGCCTGCTGGCCGATGCCGGTATCAGCGAGTCGCAGCGTTACGAAGAGCTGAGCAAGCCTTTCTGGCGCTAAGCTCCGGCTTGCCGGCTTCGGCCGGCACCGCGAATTCTCAAAACCCGTTGCAGGAGACTGCGACGGGTTTTTTGTTTGTAAGGCCCATGCTAGAGCCCTTGCAGGCAATACCAGTACAGTTTATTTAATTTTAAAATCAAACGGTACAATTCCAATCCCGCCTTTCATTAACATCTGGAAACACCGGCGCGTGATACGCTTGGCTTAACAGTCTGGTAGAACCCACTGTCAAAAGTACCGCGACGAGCTGTGCGAGCGTCCGATAAGCAGAACCACCCGACCCTAGTCCAGGAGTCCACCATCATGTCTCGTAAATACCTGATTGGCGCAGCCCTGATGCTGAGCCTGGCCGGCACCGCAAGCGCCACCAGCTTCGTTGTCACCACCGACGCCGTCGTTGGCGCGGTGGCTGCGTCCACCGATGCCACTTCCGACATTTCTTCCTCGTTCCGTGACGACAAGATTGTCCAGGCCGCCCGTGACGACGCCGCCAGCTTCGTTGGCAGCCAAGGCGATATCCGTGGTGCCAAGCTGGAGAGCGCGTTCCTGCACATCCGTTCGCAGATGCCAGCGCTGCAGGCCAGCGACGCGCAACTGGCCCAGGCCATCCTGGCGCTCTGACCCCGACTGATTCGTGCGGCTGTGCCGGTTTGCGCCGGCACGGCCGTACGCCGTTGCCCCCACGTTTCCAGCTGTCGTAAAGCCCATGCGTTATCTGTTGCCTCTGCTGTTTTCCGTTGTTGGCATGGCCAGTGCCCATGCCATGGACACCGCTACGCAAGGCCTGGTCATCACAGGCTATGTCACCAGCCAGGTCACCACTGCACCGTTCGACCGTAAACTGGTCCGCCAGGCCCGCGACGATGCGGCTGCCTTCGTTGCCAGCGACGGCCAGATCCGTGGCGTGCGGCTTGAGGCAGCACTGCAGGCGTTACGCCACAATTGCGCACGGCAGGCCGTCGGCGACCTGGAACTGGCGCAAGCAATTCTCGTCCAATAATTCATCTGGCTCCTTGTATTTTCGGAGATGTTCCATGCGTAAACCGCTGATTGCCGCTACCCTCGGCATGCTCCTGCTGGCCGACCTGGCCCAGGCCCAGACCCTGGTGGCCACCAGCAACATCATCGTGCGTGCCTTTGGCCGCTCGATCGATTTCACTTCTGACACCACCACCTCGATCCGCGACTCCAAAGTGGTGCGCGAAGCCCACGACGACGCTGCCAGCTTCGTCGCAAGCAACGGAGATATCCGCGGCGCCCAGCTCGAGGCAGCCTTCAATACCTTGCGCGAGCGCGTGCCGGAAGCACGCGGCGCCAGCGACCAGGTACTGGCTGAAGCCATCCTCGCGCTGTGAACCGCGTGCGCGCCTGGCTGCTCGGCTGCGCCCTGACGCTGCTCGGCACGCCCGCCCTGGCCGACCTGCAGCTCGAGCTGCAGGCGTCCGGCCTTGATTCGCAACAAACTCAAGCCACCCAGGCCCTGCTTGAAGAGGCCTTGGGCAAGCTGCCACCCCGTTTCAAGCAACAGCTGGACCGCCGTGTGCGGGTCAGCTGGAGCGACAACATGCCGGCCGACGCCTATGGCCAGGCATCGCTGGTTTCTACCCTGGAGCTTAACCGTCGCCTGCTGCCCAGCCTCGCTGATGGCAGTGCTGCCAGCGAACGTACCAACCGCCCACATGGCACGGTGCGTGAAGAACTGCTGGCCACCGTGCTGCATGAGCTCACCCATATCTACGACCGCGCCCGGCTGTGGCCTAGCGCCGAGAGCTCGCTGATCGCCCGCTGCAAGCGCCAGCAAGGCACGCTTGGCAAGATCGGCCTGCCCGAGGCATGCCGTGGCCAGGCAGAGCGTCGCTTTACCCTCAGCGACGACCCGCGCCTGCTCGATCTGGCCGGCTGGCAGCAATACGTGGGCCGACGCGGCGAGCGCGAACAGCACAATGGCCAGTTCGTGCGCAGCCCGGACAGTTATGAGCTGAGCAGCCCCAAGGAATACATCGCGGTCAACATGGAGTATTTCCTCCTCGACCCGAGCTACGGTTGCCGCCGCCCGGCACTGAACCAGTACCTGCGCGAGCACTTCGGCTGGGCACCGCAACAGGACGCCTGCGCCAAAGGCCTGCCATTCATCAACGCCGGCAGCGATTTCGCCCGCCAGCCGCTCGGCGAGATCGACCCTGAGCGGGTCTATGAAGTGGACTATCTGCTGGCCGAAGCCAACCAGAACCTGGTCAGCCGCTGGGGCCACAGCATGCTGCGCCTGGTCATCTGCAAGCCGGGCCGGCCACGCGGGCCGGACTGCCGCCTCGACCTCGACCAGAGCCTGGTGCTGTCGTACCGCGCCTTTGTCAATGATGTGCAGCTGTCGAGCTGGGACGGCCTGGTCGGCGCCTACCCGTCACGGCTGTTCGTGCTGCCGCTGGGCCAGGTGATCGACGAATATACCAAGACCGAACTGCGCAGCCTGGCCTCGGTGCCCTTGCGGCTCAGCCGCGACGAGATAGAGAACCTGGTACGCCAGGCCGCCGAAATGCACTGGAGTTACGACGGCAACTACTGGTTCCTGTCCAACAACTGCGCGGTGGAGTCGTTGAAACTGCTGCGCAGCGGCACTGCCAACCCACGCCTGAACGACCTCGACAGCATCATGCCCAACGGCTTGCTGGCGGTGCTCAAGGGCAGGGGGCTGGCTGATACCAGCGTGCTTGACGACCCGCGCGAAGCGCTGCGCCTCGGTTACCGCTTCGACTCCTACCGCGACCGCTATCAGGCCATGTTCGAGGTATTGAAGAAGCAGCTGCCGATCAAGCAGGACAAGGTCGAAGACTGGCTGGGGCTGGACGCCGAGCAACGGCGGGCCTGGTTCGCCAAGGCCGACCTGCGCACCAGTGCAGCCTTGCTGCTGCTTGAACAGGCCAGCTTGCGCCGGCAATTGTTGCTGGCCCAGGACGAGGTCAAACAGCGCTACCTGAATGCCGCCGCGCAGAATGACGGCAGCGTCAGCAAGGCCGACGCCACCCTCAGGCAGATGCTCGCCAACAGCGGCTTCCTCAGCCGCCCGGCAGAGTTGCTCGACACCAAGGGCTACGGGCTGCCGCAACCGCAGGAGCGCAAGCACCTGGAGCGCGTCAGCAGTGAGCGGCAGGCGCAGCTGTTGCGCTTGAGCACCAACCTGGACAAAGAGGTGAGGGCGCTGCTGGAGCCGTCGCGGGCCAGCGAAATTGCCGCCGTCGAGGCCAATGTAAAGCAGATCGGCGAGCATCTGCGGGCCTTGCACAAGGCCGCCGGTGGCCTGCAGTTGTGAGTATGGCTGTACCGGCCCTATCGCCAGCAAGCCGGCTCCCACTATCTACACAAGTCTGATGGTGGCGGGATACCTGTGGGAGCTGGCTTGCCGGCGATAGGGCCAACAGCACAATTTCTTACAGGTTTTCCTCGGCCTCCGAAGGCAGATTCTCATCCAGGTGAAGCCAAGGCAACCGGCTGCCCACCCAGATATGCCGCTTGGCCCTGACCCGTTCCGGGTGGTCCAGCGTCGCCACCGTCACATCCACCGTGCCCAGGCTATGCGTGGTCACCAACGCCACATGCGCCCCGCAATGCCCACAGAAGTACCGGCTGCAACTGGCTGGCGCGACATAGCAGTTCGGCTCGCCCGCCAACCAGCGGAACCCCGAACGGGGCAGGGTGAGCCAGGTCACCACCAGCCCTCCGCTGACCCGCCGGCAGATCGAACAATGGCAATGGGCAATATCCGTCAGATCGCCCTCCAACCGATAACGCAAGGCGCCACAATGGCAGCCGCCCTCGGTCATATCCTGCATCACCTACCTCTCGTCGCCTTTGCTTCGGCGAAAGCTGGCTGAAAGCTTGCCCTCATAGGATAGCCCCCACTACCGGCACAAGACCGGTCAGCCAGCGCACCCGGTAACCACCGCGCCCGGCCCAATCAACAACAACAATGGTGATTCTGATGTATTCCTGTGCCCCACGTTCCGTAGCCCCCCTCCGCATGCTCCCCGCGCAGCGCCAAACACGCTGATCCGCCCGAATCGACGTTCCTTTCGCCGCGCCACACCTGGAGTACTGCCATGCTGACCTTCCTCGGCTTTGCCATGGTCATCACCTTCATGTACCTGATCATGACCAAGCGCCTGTCGGCCTTGATCGCGCTGATCCTGGTACCGATCCTGTTCGCCCTGTTCGGCGGCTTTTCCGCCAAGATCGGCCCGATGATGCTCGAGGGCATCAGCAAGCTCGCGCCAACCGGAGTGATGCTGATGTTCGCCATCCTCTACTTCGCCCTGATGATCGACTCCGGCCTGTTCGACCCGGCCGTGCGCAAGATCCTCAAGCTGGTCAAGGGCGACCCGCTGAAAGTCTCCGTCGGCACCGCCGTGCTGGCCCTGGTGGTCTCGCTCGACGGTGACGGTGCCACTACCTACATGATCTGCTGTGCCGCCATGCTGCCCATGTACAGCCGCCTGGGCATGAGCCCGCGGATCATGGCCGGCCTGATCATTCTCGCTGGCGGGGTGATGAACATGACTCCGTGGGGTGGCCCGACTGCCCGCGCCGCCAGCGCCCTGCACGTGGACCCGTCGGAGATCTTCGTGCCGATGATCCCGGCCATGCTGTTCGGCGTACTGGCGATCCTGGCCATCGCCTACCTGTACGGCAAGCGCGAGCGTGCCCGCCTGGGCGAACTGCACCTGCCCACCGACGATATCGACCATAGCGAAATCACCGTTTCGCAGTTCCCGGATGCGCGTCGGCCGAAACTGCTGTACTTCAACGGGGCCCTGACCGCTGCGCTGATGGCGGCGCTGATCGCCGGGGTGCTGCCGCTGCCAGTGTTGTTCATGATCGCCTTCAGCATCGCCATGATCGTCAACTACCCCTGCCTGCAACAGCAGAAGGACCGCATTGCCGCTCACGCCGGCAGCGTGCTGGCGGTCACCGGGCTGATCTTCGCCGCCGGCATCTTCACCGGCATCCTGTCGGGTACCGGCATGGTCGACGCCATGTCCAAGAGCCTGCTGGCGGTCATCCCGGAAGCGCTCGGCCCGTACCTGGCGGTGATCACCGCGATTGTCAGCATGCCGTTCACCTTCTTCATGTCCAACGACGCGTTCTACTACGGCGTGCTCCCCGTGCTGGCCGAAGCCGCCAGCCACTACGGCATCAGCCCGGTGGAAATGGCCCGTGCCTCGATCGTCGGGCAGCCGGTACACCTGCTCAGCCCGCTGGTACCCTCCACCTATCTGCTGGTGGCCCTGGCCGGCATCGAGTTCGGCGATCATCAGCGCTTCACCTTGAAGTGGGCAGTGCTGGTGTGCCTGTGCATAATGCTCGCCGCGCTGCTGATGGGGATTTTCCCGCTGTTCAGTAGTCTTTAATAAACGCGAATCACCCTAACGCGACGTGCCCTGGTGTGGGCACGTCGCCTTTACCGCTCGAAGGAAAACACATGGAATGGCTGACCAGCCCGGAAATCTGGGTTGCCTTTTTCACCCTTACCGCGCTTGAGATCGTCCTCGGTATCGACAACATCATCATGATCTCGATCCTGGTCAGCCGCATGCCCAAGCACATGCAGCCGCGCACCCGGATCTTCGGCCTCGCCCTGGCCATGGTCACCCGCATCATGCTGTTGCTGTCGATCACCTGGGTCATGCGCCTTACCGCCGACCTGTTCGTGGTGTTCGACCAGGGTATTTCCGGGCGTGACCTGATTCTGTTCTTCGGTGGCCTGTTCCTGCTGTGGAAAAGCTCGCAAGAGATCTACCACGGCCTGGAAGGCGAGGATGAGAACGCTGAAGAGCCGAAAGGCGCGGGTGGCAAGTTCTTCTATACCATCATCCAGATCGCCATCATCGACATCGTGTTCTCGCTGGACTCGGTCATTACCGCAGTGGGCATGGTGTCCCACGTACCGGTGATGATCGCCGCCATCGTCGTCGCGGTGCTGGTGATGATGCTGTGCGCCGGCACCATCAGCGAGTTCATCGACAAGCACCCGTCGTTGAAGATGCTCGCACTGTCGTTCCTGATCGTGGTCGGTACCGTGCTGATCGCCGAATCTTTCGACGTGCACGTGCCGAAGGGCTACGTCTACTTTGCCATGGCATTTTCGCTGGCGGTGGAGGCCATCAACATTCGCATGCGCACCGCCCTGGCCCGCAAGGAAGGCAAAGAGCACGAACCGGTGAAACTGCGCAAGGACATTCCGGGTCAATAAGATCAGGAAGCGCAGTACAAAAAGGGCCCTTCGGGGCCCTTTTTTTCATGCCGGCAATCATTCATTTCCAGCGTGTTTCAAATAAATGGCAGCCATGCGAAGCTGGCAACAGCTACGCAAAACGACTAAAGCTTTGAGTGAGCACTGAAAATTCTTCAAACGCTCGCGCTTCATCTCTTGGCCCGCTGGGCCAATGTATCAGGGGGCCGTCGCCATGCTGACCCTGCTCAACCTGCTCTCGGCCGTGACACTTCTGGTCTGGGGCACCCACATCGTACGTACCGGCATCCTTCGGGTATTCGGCTCGAGCCTGCGGCGCATCATCGGCCACAACATGAACAAGCGGCCGCTGGCGTTCGTCGCCGGTATTCTGGTCACCGCCATGGTGCAAAGCAGTAACGCCACCGCCATGCTGGTCACCTCGTTCGTCGGCCAGGGCCTGATGGCCATGACCCCGGCCCTGGCGATCATGCTCGGAGCCGACGTGGGGACCGCGCTGATGGCCCGGGTGCTGACCCTGGACCTGTCGTGGCTATCGCCGCTGCTGATCTTCCTCGGCGTGATCTTCTTCCTCTCGCGCAAGCAGACGCGGGCCGGCCAGCTGGGCAGGGTAGGCATCGGGCTCGGCCTGATCATCCTGGCACTTGAGTTGATCGTGCAGGCCGCTACGCCGATTACCCACGCCCAGGGTGTGAAAGTGCTATTCGCCTCGCTGACCGGCGACATCATGCTGGATGCCCTGGTCGGTGCGCTGTTTGCCATGGTTTCCTATTCCAGCCTGGCCGCCGTGCTGCTCACGGCGACGCTGGCGGGCGCCGAAGTGATCAGCCTGCCGGTGGCCATCGGCCTGGTGGTCGGCGCCAACATCGGCAGCGGCCTGCTGGCCTTCATCAGCACCAGCATGCAGAACGCCGCCGGCCGTCGGGTGGCCCTGGGCAGCCTGTTGTACAAGCTGATTGGCCTGTTGCTGATCATCCCTGTGCTGCACCCGCTGGTGGCCTGGATGGACTCACTGAGCTTCAGCGCGCAGGAGCTGGTCATCGGCTTTCACCTGCTCTACAACACCCTGCGCTGCCTGATCATGCTGCCCACGGTGAAACCGATGGGCCGGTTGTGCAACACCTTGCTACCCGACCGGGAAAACGGCAATGGCCAGGTACGCCCGCGCCACCTCGATACTTCGGCACTGGAAACCCCCAGCCTGGCCCTGGCCAACGCTGCCCGCGAAACCCTGCGCCTCGGCGACATCGTCGACAGCCTGCTCGAAGCCATGCTCGGTGCCCTGCGCGGCACCCAGACAGCCTTGCCGCAGCAGGTTCGCGCCTTGGGCGAAGACGCCGACGCCTTGTACAACGCGATCAAGCTGTACCTGGCGCAAATGTCGCGTGAAGACCTCAGTGAGCAGGACAACCGTCGCTGGGCGGAAATCATCGAGCTGGCGATCAACCTCAAGCTGGCCTGTGACCTGATCGAACGCATGCTGCGCAAGGTCCAGCAACAAAAAACCAGCCAGCGCCGGGAATTCTCCCAGGTGGGCCTGGAAGAGCTGACCGGGCTGCAGGAACAGCTGCTGGCCAACCTGCGCCTTGGGCTGTCGGTATTCCTCAGTGCCGACTCGGAGAGCGCCCGCCTGCTGTTGCGCGAGAAGCGCCGATTCCGCGCCCAGGAACGGCGCCTGGCCCACGCCCACGTCAGCCGCTTGCAGCGCAAGGTGGTGCAAAGTATCGAGACCAGTTCGCTACACTTGGAGCTGATCGCCGACATGAAGCGGTTGAACTCTTTGTTCTGTAGCAGTGCCTATGTGGTACTGGGTGGCTCGGACACGGGCGGGCTGATGCTCGACAGCGTGCCGGACGAAGCCCGCCTGCCGTGATTTCCGCCTACCTGAGGACCCAAGCTCGCCCATGCGTTGCCTGATGTTCGTTTGCCTGCTGATCTGCAGCCTGCCCACATTCGCCCTCGACCGCTCGCGGGTTGAAGGCTACCTGTTGCCCAATGGCCTGCAGGTCATCCTGAAAAACGGCTACGAACGTGACCATGTGGCGATCCGCCTGGTAGTCGGCGTAGGCCTGGACGACTTCAATTGCGAGCAGAAGGAGCTGCCACACCTGCTTGAGCACTTGCTGTTCAGCGGCATCGATGAAAGCGGCGAAGGTGGCCTGGAAGAGCGCCTGCAGGCGCTGGGTGGCGAATGGAACGCCTATACCAGCAGCGCCGACACCACGTTCGTCATCGAAGCGCCAGCGCGTAACCAGCGCAAGGTCCTCGACCTGCTGCTGGCAGTTATCCGCGACACCCAGATCGATGCCAAAACGCTGGCCACCGCCAAGCGCATCATCGAGCGCGAGGATGGCGGCCACTATGGCCACCTGCAGCGCTGGCTCGACCGCCAGGACATCGGCCACCCCGCCAGCGACCAGCTGGCCACCGAACTGGGCCTGAAGTGCCCGGAGCGCTCCAACCTCGACGACATGACCTTGGAGCAGGTGCAAACCTTGCGTGACCACTGGTACGCGGCCAACAACATGACCCTGATCATGGTCGGCGGCCTCGACCGCCTGCTGCCGGCCTACCTGGAACGTACCTTCGGCGAACTGCCTGCCAGCGAGCCGGAAGAGCGCCGTACCCTGGAAAGCATCAGCCAGCAGGCCGAGCAGCGCCGCGACCTGACCCGTGGCTGGCTGGGTGACAACGTCAAGCTGCACTGGCTGTTCGTCGAGCCAGTGCTGGACAACGACCACCAGGCCACCCTTGACCTGCTGTCGCATTACCTGGAATGGGCGCTGTATGACCAGCTGCGCCTGCGCAACGGGCTGTCCTACGGCCCTTCGGCGCAACGTGAAAGCTTTGGCGACACCGGCCTGCTCAGCCTCAATGCCGACCTTGAACGCGAAGACATCGACCAGGCGGTCAAGGTGATGCAAGCGTTGTTCGACCACCTGCGCAAGGAAGGCCTCGACCCGGACACCTTTGCCCGCATCAAGGACGCCAGCGTTGCCAAGGAAAGCTGGAGCACCCAGGGTAACAGTGCCTTGGCCGACTATTACTGGGGTGCCCTGAACGACTACAACGACGGGCGCTTCACCGACCCTGCGCGCAAGCTGCGCCAGGTGAGCCTGGAGCAGGCCAATGAAGCGCTCAAGGCATTGCTCAAGAAGGATGGTTATGTGCGCGTCGAGAAGCCGTTGCTTGGCTATGATGACCTTTATGGCCTGGCGGCCTTGCTGTTGGGGCTGATCCTTGCGGCAGGGCTGTTGCGCTGGCGTCGGCATGGCCCGGAAAAACCGGGCGGCGCTACACGCTAGCGTGTAATCGGCGGTATCCTTTTGCCATTACCGGCCGCTTCGCGGGCACGCCCGACCCACAAGGAGCGCTTTATCGCTGAGCCTTGTGGGAGCGGGCATGCCCGCGAAGCGGCCGGCACAGCCACCTCATCTTCTCCGTTGTAGAGCCAATGCCCCACATACCCCGCATCGTCCAGCGCATCATCGATCTGCTCAAACGCTACCCCGGCATCATTGCGCTTGGCGGTTTCCTTTCAGGCATCGGCAGTTTCATCCTGGTTGACCGTCAGGCCAGCCTGGCCAGCTGGGTGGCCGTGCTGATGCTGGTCAGCTGGGTCTGGCTGATGCTGGAGAACACCCTCACCGGCCTGTTCGCGCGGATCTTCAACCGCGAAATTCCGCAACCGCTGTTGCGCTATGCAACGCAGATGATTCACCAGGAATCGCTGTTCTTCGTGCTGCCATTCTTCTTCGTCACCACCACCTGGAACAGCAGCCAACTGGTGTTCACCGGCCTGCTCGGCGCCGCCGGCCTGGTCTCGATCATCGACCCGCTCTACTACAAGTGGCTGGCACCACGGCGTTGGCTGTTCCTGGCGCTGCATACGCTGACCCTGTTCGCCGCATTGCTCACTGCGCTGCCGATCATCCTGCACCTGACCACCGCGCAAAGTTTCAAGCTGGCCCTGATCATCGCCATGGCACTGTCGTTCCCCAGCCTGGCCAGCAGCTTCCCGATCAACAACTGGCGGCGTGCCGTCGCCCTGGTGCTGGTTACCCTGTCGGTCGGCGGCGGCGGGTGGCTGCTGCGCTCATGGGTGCCACCGGCGACCCTGTGGATGACCGACGTCGCGGTCAGCACCGAGGTGCAGAACCGCCAACCAGGCGCTTCGCTGAAAGAAATCGCGGCCAGCCGCATCAGCAGCGACGGGCTGTATGCCTATACCGCGATCAATGCGCCACGCGGCCTGAACGAACGGATCTACCACGTCTGGCAAAAAGATGGCCAGGAGGTCGACCGCATTGCCCTGGACATCCATGGCGGCCGCAAGGAAGGCTACCGCGCCTGGACGCACAAACAGAACTTCCCGCCGAACCCGGAGGGCAAGTGGCAGGTAAGGGTACTGACCGAAGATGGGCAGGTGATTGGCGTACTGCGCTTCAAAGTGGTCGACGACACGCCAGCGCAATGATGAGGGAGAGACGTTGTGCCCCCCGTGCCCCACACAGCACATAATCACCAAACAGCCCCTGCCCGCTGCGCTATGATCAGGCCCTGAGCCTCACTGCCGAGTCAGGAGCATGGAGCCCGATGACCCCACCCAGCGCCACCCTGGACACCAGTAGCCAACCGGCTTGCCTGCGCATTACCGGCGACTGGACGCTGGCGCATTACGCCAGCCTCAAGCGTGACAGCGAGCATCTGCGCGCACAGTACGCCGCCGATACCGTTGCCGATCTCAGCCAACTGGGGCGCCTGGATACCGCCGGGGCCTCGCTGCTGGCCGAACTGCTCGGTGCCGAGCGCCTGTCGCACTGCACCGACCAACTGCCCGAAGCCAGCCGCGCACTGCTGAAGAACGTGTATTGCTCCGTGCAGGACTACTGCATTCCGGTCAAGGAGCCCGAGCGCAACGTGCTGCTGTTGCTGCTGGAACGCATCGGCTGCGCCGTCGGCACCTTGTGGCAAGACAGCCTGCAGTTGCTCGGCTTCGTTGGCGTGATTCTCGAAACCCTTATGCGCCGCGCCCTGCAACCGCATCGCTGGCGCTTTACCCCGGTCGTCGCGCACATCGAACAGACTGGCCTGGATGCCGCGCCCATCGTCGCCTTGCTGACCTTCCTGGTGGGCGCGGTGGTAGCCTTCCTCGGCGCCACGGTGCTGGCTGATTTCGGCGCGACCATCTTCACCGTCGACCTGGTGGCCTTCTCGTTCCTGCGCGAGTTCGCCGTGCTGCTGACCGCCATCCTCATGGCCGGCCGCACCGCCAGTGCGTTCACCGCACAGATCGGCTCGATGAAGGCCAACGAGGAGATCGACGCCATCCGCACCCTGGGCCTGAACCCCATGGAACTGCTGGTGGTGCCACGGGTACTGGCCTTGCTGATTTCGCTGCCCTTGCTCACCTTTGTCGCGATGATCTGCGGCATCGCCGGCGGCGCGGTGGTATGTGCGCTGTCGCTGGACATTTCACCAGCCATGTTCCTGTCGCTGCTGCAAAGCGACATCGGCGTACAACATTTCCTGGTGGGCCTGGCCAAGGCGCCGTTCTTCGCCTTCCTGATTGCCGCCATTGGCTGCCTGGAAGGCTTCAAGGTCAGCGGCAGCGCCGAATCGGTAGGGGCGCATACCACCTCGGCAGTGGTGCAGTCGATATTCGTGGTCATCGTGCTGGACGCGGTGGCCGCCCTGTTCTTCATGGAGATGGGCTGGTGAGTGGCCGGGAACGCGTGATCGAGGCGCGGGGCATCTGCAACCGCTTTGGCCGCCAGAGCGTGCATGAAAACCTCGACCTCGACCTGTACCGCGGCGAGATCCTCGCCGTGGTCGGTGGCTCAGGCAGCGGCAAATCGGTACTGCTGCGCAGTATCATCGGCCTGCGGCGGCCCAATGAGGGGCAGATCAAGGTGTTCGGCCAGGATCTGGCCGGCCTGCGCGAAGAGCAACGCTCACTGGTCGAGCGGCGCTTCGGCGTGCTGTTCCAGAAGGGCGCGTTGTTTTCCTCGCTGACGGTGACCGAGAACGTGGCCTTGCCGTTGATCGAGCATGCCGGGCTGTCCCGCGCCGATGCCGAGCATCTGGCCGGGGTGAAGCTGGCCCTGGCCGGCTTGCCGATCTCAGCCGCTGACAAGTACCCGGCCTCGCTGTCCGGCGGCATGATCAAGCGCGCGGCACTGGCCCGCGCCTTGGCGCTGGACCCTGACATCCTGTTCCTCGACGAGCCCACCGCCGGCCTGGACCCGATTGGCGCCGCCGCCTTCGACCAACTGATCCTGACCCTGCGTGACGCGCTGGGCCTGTCGGTATTCCTTATCACCCACGACCTCGACACCCTCTACACCATCACCGACCGCATCGCCGTGCTGTCGCAGAAGAAGGTCCTGGTCGCCGGCCCGCTGGCCGAGGTCGAACAGGCCAGCGACGCCTGGATTCAAGAATATTTTCATGGCCCACGCGGGCGCGCAGCCGAACAGGCCGCCGTCCGAGCCGGGCAGGAGCGCTGAGCAATGGAAACCCGAGCCCATCACGTCCTTATCGGCCTGGTCACCGTCCTGGTGGTGGCCGGCGCCATGCTGTTCGGCCTGTGGCTGACCAAATCCAGTGTCGACGACGCCTTCAAGGACTACGAGGTGGTGTTCAACGAAGCGGTCTCTGGCCTGTCGCGCGGCAGCCCGGTGCAGTACAACGGGATCAAGGTGGGTGACGTGTCGACCCTGCGCCTGGACCCGAAAGACCCCCGCCGGGTACTGGCACGGGTGCGCTTGAGCGCAGACACCCCAGTGAAGGAAGACACCCAGGCCAAGCTGACCCTGGCCGGCGTGACCGGCAACTCGTTCATCCAGCTCAGCGGCGGCACCCCGCAAAGCCCTGAACTGAAAGGCAAGGACGGCAAGCTACCAGTGATCATCGCTTCGCCCTCGCCGATCTCGCGGCTGCTCAATGACAGCAGCGACCTGGTGACCAACATCAACCTGCTGCTGCACAACGCCAACCAGATGTTCTCCGACGACAACATTGGCCACCTCAGCAACACCCTGGCCAACCTCGACAAGACCACTGGCGCCTTCGCCGGCCAGCACGGCAGCATCACCCAGGCCATCGAGCAACTGGTGGAGGTGGGCAAGCAAGCCAGCGCCACCCTGGCTGAAACCCAGGCGCTGATGCGTAATGCCAATGGCCTGCTGGGCAGCGAGGGCAAACAGGCGATCGGCAGCGCCGAGCAGGCCATGCAGTCGTTGGCCGAAAGCACCGCAACCATCAACCGCCTGCTCGAGGACAACCGCGAAGCGATCGGCGACGGCGCCCAGGGCCTGAACCAACTCAGCCCGGCGATTCGCGAACTGCGCGAAACGCTCAACGCACTCAAGGGTATTTCCCGGCAGCTGGAGGCCGACCCCAGCGGCTACCTGCTAGGCCGCGACAACAACAAGGAGTTCCAGCCATGAAACCGTCGCTGCGCCTGCTGGCCCTGGCGGCTGCGCTGAGCCTGGCCAGTGCCTGCTCGATCCTGCCGCAGAGCGAACCCGTCGACCTCTATCGCCTGCCGGTCAACCAACCCAGCCGTACAGTGCCAGCGCTGGACTGGTCACTGCGCCTGAACAAGCCGCTGGCCAGCGAGGTGCTGGCCGGTCCGCGGATTGCCGTGATTCCCCAGGGCAACGTGGTCAGCAGCTACAAGGGCGCACGCTGGAGCGACGCGGTGCCGGTGCTGCTGCGCAATCGCCTGCTGGACGGCTTTCAGCGTGACGGCCAGGTACGGCGGCTGAGCGCCGACGACAGCAATCTGCAGGCCGACTTCGAACTGGCCGGCGAGCTGCAGGCGTTCCAAAGCGAATACCGGGCGGACGGGGTGGTGGAAGTGGTGATTCGCTATGACGCACGGCTGGTACAGGGGCGCACTCAGCGCGTCCTCGCCAGCAAACGCTTCGAAATCCGCAAACCAATGGCCGAACGGCAGGTGTCAGCGGTAGTCGCAGGCTTTGGCCAGGCTTGTGACCAGCTGACTTCGCAGGTGGTGGGCTGGACCATTGCCCAGGCAGGTAGCGTTCCCGCGCCCTGAAAGCCTGTCCGCGTTGTGTAGGAGCGGCCTTGCGTCGCGATGACGCGCGCAGCGGCCCGGGCCAGCGTCAACGCAGAAATCGCCGGGGCCGCTTCGCGCCCCATCGCGACGCAAGGCCGCTCCTACAACAGCCCGTAGCGCAGATAACTCAGGCGAAGAACCAGTAGCAGACGAAGATCGCTGCTATGACACCGCACAATTCCGCCAGCAATGCGCAACCAACCGCATGGCGCACCCGCTGGATACCCACCGCACCGAAGTACACCGCCAGCACATAGAAGGTGGTTTCGGTGCTGCCCTGGATGGTCGCTGCCACCAGCGCCGGGAAGCTGTCGACGCCCTGGGTCTGCATGGTCTCGATCAGCATCGCCCGCGCGGCACTGCCAGAGAACGGCTTGACCAGCGCCGTGGGCAGGCCCTCGACGAAGCGGGTGTCCAGGCCCATCCAGGTCACCAGGTGGCGAATGCCGTCGAGGGCCATTTCCAGGGCGCCAGACGCGCGCAGCACGCCCACCGCCACCAACATCGCCACCAGATAAGGCAACAGGTCTTTGGCTACATCGAAACCTTCCTTGGCGCCTTCGATAAAGGCTTCATACACCTGCACCCGCCTCAGGGCACCAATCACCAGGAACAGGATGATCACGCCAAACAGGGTGAGATTGCCCAGGATCGACGACAGGCTGGCCAGCGCAGCCGCCGACAGGGTACCGAGGAACGCCATGAAGCCGCCCAGCAGCAAGGCACCGGGGATCAGGTAGGCGAGCACCACCGGATCCCACAGGCGCAAGCGCTGCATCACCGCCACCGACAGCAGGCCGACCATGGTCGAGACACTGGTGGCCAACAGGATGGGCAGGAATACCATGGTCGGGTCCGCTGCGCCCTGCTGCGCCCGGTACATGAAGATGGTCACCGGCAGCAAGGTCAGCGACGAGGCGTTGAGCACCAGGAACAGGATCTGCGCATTGCTCGCCGTGGTACTGCTGGGGTTCAGCTCCTGCAGCGCGCGCATGGCCTTCAGGCCGATCGGCGTGGCAGCATTGTCCAGGCCCAGGCCGTTGGCGGCAAAGTTCATGGTGATCAGGCCCAGGGCAGGGTGGCCGGGCGGGACCTCGGGCATCAGGCGGGCGAATAACGGGCCAAGCACCTTGGCCAGCCACTCGACGATGCCAGCCTTCTCGGCAATCTTGAGAAAGCCCAGCCAAAGGGTCAGGGTGCCGAACAACAGCACCATGACCTCGACCGACAGCTTGGCCATGGCAAAGATGCTCTCGACCATGGCCGCGAAGATACCGGCGTTGCCGCCAACCAGCCATTGCGCCAGGGCGGAGACTGCCGCCACCAGGAAAAAACCAAGCCAAAGGCCGTTGAGCATCCGTGTGATCCCCCTGAAAAATGCCCGAATGATAGCGTATCGCGGCCCCTGGCGGCCGCGCTTGCGTGTAGCAACAGCCTTGTCTCGCCAGAGGGTGCGCAGCGCCCCAGGGCTCAAGCTTCGCTGCTCAAAATTACCGGGGCCGCTCTGCGCCCCTTTCGCAACGCAAGGCCGCGCCTACCGCAAACACACCGGAAAACAAAAAGCCCCGACAAGTCGGGGCTCTTGGTCAAACGTAGGTGAGGCTCAGCGCTTGGCAGCTTCGCCAACCACCGCGGCTTCCTGTTTGTCGGCCATCAGCGAGGCGTAGTACTTGTCGCCCTTGGCAGCATCGTACATGCCTTCCCAACGAGCGATGACCAGGGCTGCCAGGGCGTTGCCCACCACGTTCAAGGCGGTACGGGCCATGTCCATGATGCGGTCGACACCGGCGATAAAGGCCAGGCCTTCCAGCGGAATGCCCACACTGCCCAGGGTAGCCAGCAGGACCACGAAGGACACGCCCGGTACGCCAGCGATACCTTTGGAAGTGACCATCAGGGTCAGGACCAGCAGCAGCTGCTGGCTCCACGACAGGTCGATACCGTACAGCTGGGCGATGAAGATGGCCGCGATGCTCTGGTACAGGGTCGAACCGTCGAGGTTGAAGGAGTAGCCGGTCGGTACCACGAACGAGCAGATCGATTTCGGCGCACCGTACTTCTCCATTTTCTCGATCACGCGCGGCAGCACGGTTTCCGAGCTGGAGGTGGAGTAGGCGAGGATCAGCTCATCTTTCATGATGCGCATGAT
Organism: Pseudomonas anuradhapurensis; assembly: GCF_014269225.2. NCBI lineage: Bacteria > Pseudomonadati > Pseudomonadota > Gammaproteobacteria > Pseudomonadales > Pseudomonadaceae > Pseudomonas > Pseudomonas anuradhapurensis. The sequence goes on along the minus strand of NZ_CP077097.1, from coordinate 100,799 downwards.
CTTGATCACCGAGAAGCCGAACAGGCGGGCGACCAGGCCCAGCACCATGAAGGCGAAGAAGGCGATGGCGAAGTACACCAGCAGCACCAGCTTGGCCAGCGGCAGCAGCGAGCTGAAGCCGAAGTTGGCAACGGTCACGGCGATCAGGGCGAACACGCCGATCGGGGCGTAGTTCATGATCATGTGGGTGACCTTGAACATGGTCTCGGAAACCGCCTGGAAGGTACGTACCAGCGGGTCACGCAGCTCTGCCTGCAGGCTCGACAGGCCCAGGCCGAACATCACCGAGAAGAAGATGATCGGCAGCATTTCGCCACGCATCAGCGCTGCGAAGATGTTCGACGGGATCAGGTTGAGCAGGGTCTCGATGAAGGCATGCTCATGCTGCACTTCGGCTGCAGTAGCCTGGTACTTGGAGATGTCCACGGTACCCAGGGTGCTCATGTCGATACCGGCGCCAGGGTGGAACAGGTTTGCCAGGACCAGACCCACGACAATGGCGATGGTGGTCACCACTTCGAAGTAGATGATGGTCTTCAGGCCGATGCTGCCGAGTTTTTTCGCGTCGCCAACCCCGGCGATACCCACGATCAGCGACGAAATCACGATCGGGACGACGATCATCTTGATCAGGCGAATGAAGATGTCACCAGCGGGCTGGAGGACGTTGCTGATCCACCATGCCTTTTCTGCACTGAAATGATTCAGTAGCGCGCCGATTGCAACACCCAGGATCAGACCGATGACGATCTGCCAGGCGAGGCTCAGTTTTGCCTTCTTCATGTCTTTACCCTTTGTTCTAGTGGTCATGGGCACCCGGCGGAACGCTTGTAACAGAGCCATTGCCCTGTTGATGGGCAACGGATGGTGCGTCCGACGAGTTCATGTAAGGACACCGCAGGCGAACGACAGAACGCTCGGCCAGCGAAAAAGGCCGCAACTATTGCGATGGCAAAGGGGGAAATCTAATGCCGGAAGCGCATACCCCATGCCGTTCGTGCATAGGCTTTTTGACCCCCAGGATGAGTTCGCAAGTGCTTGATTTATAACGTTCGGAATCCCGAACAAGACCAAAACGCCAATTTTCGGCAGATTTGGCGGGGTGGAAAGAGCTAGGAGGATGGCTTGTTCGACTATCCGAATGGCGCAAATGCCGCTTGATTGACGAGTCGGCTGTGGAAAAAAAAATGATGTACGGTCGAAACAAAATGTGTCTCGGGAGGGAATTCGCGCAGGGAAAGAGGAGGTTGCCCTATGGCTCCTCGGAAGCCAGGTCTGGCCAGGTGCCCTTGTGGCACCGCCGACCTGATGCTTCCGATTCCGCCTTTCCTGACCCGGCCCAATGCTGGAGGCACTCCCTGTACCCCTAGGCCACTCCGATCCTGTAGCAATCAGAACGGCCCGGCCCCTTGGTCATGTGCTGCCCCTCCTCGGGGCGGCGCATCATAGAAGGCCGAACTATAGAAAGGTTCGGCTTCTATTACGTGACAGTGCGTGACTCTTCATATGTACCGCGCAGGCGCTCAGTACCAGTTCGGGTCACGCTTGAGTTGCTCTTGCAGCATCGCCTTCATGCCGTCATCCGGCTTACCCAACCAGCGATACTGGGCATGGCGGGTTGGCGATTTGTCCTTGGGCAAGCCTTCGGGTACCTCCACGAGCATCCCGTATGCATCGTCCTTGTCCCAGCTGAACGCCACGATCAGGCGCTTGTAGGTGCAGTTGTCCTGTCGTTCACACAACGGGCCAACCAGATACTTGTCGCCATCCTCGGTAACGGCCGACATCTGTTGCTGGGAACTGCCGGTCAGATTGACCACCCAATCGGGCAGGCGTTCCTCGCCTTCGATTGCGTCCTGCCAGGTTTCCCGATATTCCGGGTCCGAGCCGAGCAACTGGTCGACCCGGACCTGGCCGTCATTGGCCGCCATCGCCGCCGCACTGCCGCCCATCAACAGGGCGGCAGCCAGGGCTGTCCAACGCTTCCTGCCCATCTTCAACCTCGTCCACGTCCAAAGAAGAAGGAGGCTACGAACAGCACCAGGAAGACAATGAACAGAATCTTCGCGATACCTGTTGCAGCGCCTGCGATACCACCGAAGCCCAGTACCGCGGCGACAATGGCGATGATGAGGAAAGTGATAGCCCAGCTCAGCATGATGGTTCTCCTTTCTTTATCGAAATCGGTCTGGCCGTCGGGTCAGAAGACCCAGCGATCCTGCGGCACGACAGTTTCCACAGTGGCCGGTGAAGCCGTGGCCTGGCCGGCTGAAATCGGGCCGGTGGCCTTGACCAGGGTGTTGGCATGAGTCGCCTGGATCTGGGTCAACAGGGCGGTCTGCGCCGCCACTTGCTCGGCCAGGCGCGCGGTCTGCCAGCTGTAGTAGAACAGGCCAGCGGCCAAGGTCAGCAGCAGCGCCATGGCGAGTGAAAGCATCTGGCGCAGGGGCAGTGCGGCGTCTTGCGAGCGGTTGACGGGTTGACGGTTCATGCCGGCTCCTCCTGCTGTAATTTTTGTTCAAACCTGAACAGGTAATTGCAGCCAGCATGCCAGCCTAGGAATCTCAGCAAAATCCTTTTAAATCAATGAGTTATGAGTAATCGCCAACCCAGCGAAGCTCGTATCCTGCACGATGCCCGCCTGGCCGTCGTGCGAATTGCACGATCGCTCAGCCCTCGACCTTGGTCGCCACCTTGAGCAGGTCGGCATCGACGCCCCGCACACCGACGATCTGCCGGGCGATTTCGACGGCAATGGTTTTCTGTTCGCTGCTGACCACTTCGCCTGACAACCGAACCAGGCCTTCTTCACTGGCCACTTTCAGGTTCAGGCCGTCAAGGTTGCGACTGAAGCGGTAGCTGTTCTGGATTTTATCGATGATCCAGCTGTCGCTCGGTTGCGGCCCGGTCGGTACGCCCGCCGGGGCTTCCCTGCCCTTGGCCATGGCAGCCGAATCAAGACTGACCAGGTTGTTCACCAGCTGCACGCCATCGGTGGTACGCGCCACCACGCCTGCGAGTTCCTTGGCCTCGGCACTGTCGACCTTGCCGCGCAGGGTCACCACGCCCTCGCTGCTTTGTACATCTATAGGGGCGTTCTCGGTGGTGCGGCTCCACAGCAGCCGGGCGCGGATAACGGCCGCCAGGGTGGCGTCTTCCAGACGCTGGGCGTAGGCACGCAATTCCAGCGGGCGCTCCACCAGCTGGGCGTTGACCCGCAGCTGGTTGTCCACCCTGTCGATGCCGCGGGTGGCCAGGGCTACCTGCTCGGCCAACTGGCGCTCGACGTCGTTCTCCACTTCACCGGAAAGCCGCGCCTGCTTGCCGTTTACTTCGACGTCGATCCGGAACAGGTCGAGCATGCGGTTGAGCGACAGGGCTGTTTGCAGCGCACCTTCAAGGCGCGCGTCCTGTACCGGGTCGGCGAATGCCGGGGTGAACACCGGCAGCAAGGCGGCTGCCAACACGGCGGTACGCAGGTGAAAGCTCATGGCAATGCCTCCTTCTGTAGGCAAATACTGAAAATCATCGCAACCAATGTGCCACCCGGCATCTCTAAGCAAATCATCGGAATAGCGCGGCCTCTGGGCTTTGATTGGCCATTGGCTAGCATGCAAAGGACAGATTCCTTCAGAATTGACCATGCAACTTGCCCGATTTTTCCCACACTAATTTGAAGACCTAACCCTAAGGAGCGCAGGACATGGAATCAGCTCAGGACACTCAAGGCCGCATTCTGCTGGTGGATGACGAGTCCGCGATCCTGCGCACTTTCCGCTACTGCCTGGAGGATGAGGGCTATAGCGTGGCCACGGCCAATAGCGCGGCGCAGGCCGAAACCCTGCTGCAGCGCCAGGTATTCGACCTGTGTTTCCTCGATTTGCGCCTGGGCGAAGACAACGGGCTCGACGTGCTGGCGCAAATGCGTATCCAGGCCCCCTGGATGCGAGTGGTGATCGTGACTGCGCACTCGGCGATCGACACGGCGGTGGATGCGATCCAGGCCGGCGCGGCCGATTACCTGGTCAAGCCGTGCAGCCCCGACCAGCTGCGCCTGGCCACCGCCAAGCAGCTGGAAGTGCGCCAACTGTCTGCACGCCTGGAAGCCCTCGAAGGCGAAGTGCGCAAGCCCAAGGACGGCCTGGACTCGCACAGCCCGGCGATGATGGCGGTGCTGGAAACCGCCCGCCAGGTTGCCACCACCGACGCCAATATCCTCATCCTTGGTGAGTCCGGTACCGGTAAAGGCGAACTGGCCCGGGCCATCCACGGCTGGAGCAAGCGGGCGCGCAAAGCCTGCGTGACCATCAACTGCCCGTCGCTGAACGCCGAACTGATGGAAAGCGAGCTGTTCGGCCACACCCGCGGCGCCTTTACCGGCGCCAGCGAAAGCACCCTGGGGCGGGTCAACCAGGCCGACGGCGGCACGCTGTTCCTCGACGAAATCGGTGATTTCCCACTGACCTTGCAGCCAAAGTTGCTGCGCTTCATTCAGGACAAGGAGTACGAGCGCGTCGGCGACCCAGTCACCCGCCGTGCCGATGTACGTATCCTCGCCGCCACCAACCTCAACCTCGAAGAAATGGTGCGCGAAAGCCGCTTCCGTGAAGACTTGCTGTACCGCCTGAACGTCATCACCCTGCACCTGCCGCCGCTGCGCGAGCGCAGTGAAGATATCCTGACCCTGGCCGACCGCTTCCTCGCCCGCTTCGTCAAGGAATACTCCCGACCCGCGCGCGGGTTCAGTGACGAAGCCCGAACAGCGCTGCTCAACTACCGCTGGCCCGGCAACATCCGTGAACTGCGCAACGTGGTGGAGCGGGCCAGCATCATCTGCCCGCAGGAGCGCGTGGAAGTCAGCCACCTGGGCATGGGCGAGCAGCCCGCAGGCAACACCCCGCGCGTTGGCGCGGCCCTGAGCCTGGATGAGCTGGAGCGCGCCCATATCGGCGCGGTGCTGGCTGCCAGCGACACCCTGGACCAAGCCGCCAAGACCCTGGGCATCGATGCCTCCACCCTGTACCGCAAGCGCAAGCAGTACAACCTATGAAGTGGCCACCCATGAAGCTGCGCACGCGGCTGTTCCTCAGCATTTCGGCGCTGGTTACCGTGGCGCTGCTGGGCCTGTTGCTGGGGTTGGTCAGTGTTCTGCAGATGGCCGCAGTGCAACAGCAATTGGTGCGCGATACGACCCATGTCCTGGAGGTTGGGCTGAAACTGCGCCAGAACCTCGGCGAACAGATGACCCTGATTCTTGACGAGGACACCACCCCGGAAAGCCTGCGGCTGCTGCAGGAAGATTTCCAGGCCCTGCTCAATCAGGCCCTGGAACAGGGCGGCGAGCGTCCCAGCTTCAGCAAGGCCAGCCGCAATTACCAGGCATTTCTCCAGGCCTACCGGGAGAGCGCCGCGCCCGCCCGCAGCATGGGTGCAGAGCAGCCGCTGGGCGCCGCCTTCAACCAGGTTCGCAGCGACCTGATCGATTCCCACAAACAGGCTTTGGAGCATATTACCCGCAGCGAGGAACTCACCCGCGACCACGCCTTGCTGATCAGCGGCGTGCTTGGCCTGATGGGCCTGGTAGTGCTGGTGCTGGGCTTCGTCACTGCGCACAACATCGCGCGGCGCTTTGGCCAGCCGATCGAAGCACTGGCCAAAGCGGCCGACCAGCTTGGCGAAGGCAATTTCGATGTCACCCTGCCGGTGACCCAGGCCGCCGAGCTCAACCAGCTGACCCGCCGCTTCGGCATGATGGCCGAGGCCTTGCGCAAGCACCAGGCCACCAATGTCGATGAACTGCTGGCCGGCCAGCAACGCCTGCAGGCTGTACTGGACAGTATCGACGACGGCTTGCTGATCATCGACCGCCAGGGCCGCCTGGAACACCTCAACCCGGTGGCCCAGCGCCAGCTGGGCTGGTCCGACAGCCGCGTGGGAAGCAGCCTGGCCGACGCCTTGCAGCGCCCGGAACTGGAACAACAAATTCGCCAGGTGCTGCGCGGCGGCAACCTCGACCGCCCACCGGATGACCTGAACATCGAGGTCGATGAAGAAACCCGCCTGCTCACCTACAGCCTGACCCCGGTCAGCCACCCGCAAGGGCCAATCCTCGGTGCGGTGATGGTGTTGCACGATGTGACCGAGCAACGCGCTTTCGAACGCGTGCGCAGCGAGTTCGTGCTGCGCGCTTCTCACGAGCTGCGTACCCCGGTAACCGGCATGCACATGGCCTTCGGGCTGCTGCGCGAGCGCCTCAAGTTCCCACCCGAGGCTCGCGAGCAGGACCTGCTGGAAACCATTGGCGAAGAAATGCAGCGCCTTACCCAGTTGATCAATGACTTGCTCAACTTCAGTCGCTACCAGAGCGGGCTGCAGAAGCTCGAGCTGGCCCCGTGCGCCATCGACGAGCTGCTGGAACGTGCGCAACTGCGCTTTGCCGAGCAGGCAGCGCACAAGCAGATCGAGCTGATCCGAGAGCTGGAACCGCCGTTGCCACGCATCCAGGCCGACGTCGCCCAACTCGACCGGGTCCTGGACAACCTGTTGCACAACGCCATCCGCCATACTGCCAGCGGCGGGCGGATTCGCCTGCATGCACGACGCCATGCGGAACGGGTGATCATCAGCGTCGAGGATAACGGCGAGGGCATCGCCTATGGGCAGCAGGGGCGCATCTTCGAACCGTTCGTGCAGGTAGGGCGCAAGAAGGGCGGGGCTGGCTTGGGGCTGGCGCTGTGCAAGGAGATCGTGCAGCTGCATGGCGGGCGCATGGGGGTTTTCTCCCGGCCAGGGCAGGGCACCCAGTTCTACATGGCGCTGCCGGCCTGACGCCCGCGGGTCACCAACTCGGCAAACTGGCGGGCATTCAACGGCCGGGCAAATAGCCAGCCCTGGCCATAATGAACCCCTTCGCTACTGAGCAGTAGCGCCTGGTCCTCGCTCTCGATGCCTTCGGCAATCACCCGCAGATGCAGGTCATGGGCCATGCGGATGATATGCGGGGCAACCCCACTGCTGGCGGCGTCATGCCCCAAGGCATCGATGAACGCCTTGTCGATCTTCAGGCAATCCACCGGCAGGGTCTGCAGATAAGCCAGGCTGCAATAACCCGTGCCGAAATCATCGATCAACACCTGATGGCCCACCGCCCGCAGTGCCTGCAGGTTATCGCGCGCCACCACCACATCGATCAGGCCACGCTCGGTCACCTCGAAGGCAATCTGCCTGGCCGCCACTTTGTGCAAGGCCAGCAAGCGTGCCGCCACCCGGCCTATCCGCGGCACCATCACATCGCAAGCCGCGAGGTTCACCGAAATGTACAAGTCGGGGTGCGAGCGCAGCAGCTGGCCCAACTGCTCCAGCACTCGCTGCAGGACAAAGTCGGTGATCTGGCGAATCTGCCCGGTGTTTTCCGCCAGCGGAATGAACAGGTCCGGGCTGGTCAGCGTCCCGTCCGGGCGGCGCCAGCGCACCAAGGCCTCGGCCCCCACGCAGCGTCGGCTGTCGAGTTCGAAGATCGGTTGATAGAGCACCTGCAGCTCACCGCGGCGCAAGGCGTTCTGCAATTCCGAACTCATCGAGCGCTTCTGCAGGATCAATTGCAGCACCACCCAGCCGATGAAGCAGGCTGCCAGCACGCTACCGGGGAACAGTAGCCAGAGCATGCCGTTCATCCGCAGCGGCAGTTTCGCCCGCGGGGCGATCAGCACCAGCTGGTAATCCGGTGACTTGGTCGGCATGCGGTAGATCAAGCGGTCGCTGAGTTCGAGCAGCGACTTCTGGCTGGTCGACCAGGCCGAGGGTGGCGGCCAGACCTGCGGCGGGCCCAGGACCGGAATGGCCCGGGCGCCATTATCCAATACCACCACCAGGCTACCGCCTGGAGGAAGGTCGACCACATCGGTCAGGTGGCCACGGGAGGTGGACACCACGAACTTGCCTCGCCCCAACATCAGCGCGGCCAGGTTCTCGTTCGGCTCGGTCGTGGTGTTCAACCAATAACTGTAGGTCGGCCCCTGAATGTCAGGGGCACGCAAGCGTTCGAAGGCCCGCTCGTCACCACGGCTGGAGCAGGCGACGCTCCCATCCACGTACGCCGCCTCATAAATGAACCGCGAACTCAGGCTTACCTGCTGCAGTGTCGTGAGCATCGCCGGGCTGCAACCGCGCAAGGGCTGGGCCTGCAACAGGTCGACCCCTTCACGCAACTGGCCGAACACCTGCTCCAGGCGCTCCAGAAAGCGTTCGCCCTGGGCATTCATCTGTTCGCTCTCGCTTTGCTTCATCTGCTGCAAGGCAATGCCGAGGCTGGCGGAGAGCAACAGTGCGGCACTGGCCAATGCTGCCAGGGTGGCCAGCAACCAGGGATGGAAAAAAATTTGGCGCAGCAACACGGTGAGCGCTGACATCGACGGCATCCAGTTGATTACTAAGGTATAGCAACTGGATCGGGAATCACCTTTGCCGTCTGGCGCCTGGATTGAACCTCTGCCGGCCGCTGCGACAGGCTTAACGCATGTGGTTGAGTACCTGCAGCATCGCCGCTGTCTGGGCATCCGGCATGCCGTCGAAACGCTGTGGGCGGAAGCGCATCTGGAATGCGGCGATCACATGGCGGGTGGCGACATCCAGTACGCCGGTTTGCTCGATCGCATAGCCAAACCGCGCCAACTCCTGCTGATACCAGCCGACACTGGGTGGGTTGACGCTGAAATAGGCCTGCTGGCGCGCCACTGCATTGGCATCCGGCCAGATCCCCAGCCCGGCATCGGCCAGCCGCTTCCAGGGGAACAGCGGCCCCGGATCCAGCTTGCGCAGCGGCGCGATGTCGCTGTGGCCAATGATGTGGCGGGGCTCGATGTGGTTACGCTTCACGATGTCCTTGAGCAGCGCGATCAGCGACTGGATCTGCGCTTCGCTGTAAGGGTGCCAGACCCGGCCGTTCGGCGTGTCGGTAAAGCCTGGGTTGACGATTTCGATACCAATGGAAGAAGAATTCAGCCAGGTTCGCCCCTGCCACTGGCTATCCCCTGCATGCCAGGCGCGACGGCTCTCATCCACCAACTGGTACACCGTGCCCGGGCCATCGCCAATCAGGTAGTGACTGCTGACTTCGCCATGGGTCAGCAACGCCAGGGACCTATCCAGCGAAGCATTGGTGTAATGGAGGACAACGAACTGTATACGGTTGTCCTGGTTGGCCGAAGGATGGCTACGGTCGATGCGCAGGCCCGTCGAGCAACCGGCGACAGACAACAGCAAGAAGGAAATCAGCGTTCTTTTAAGCGTGGAAAGCACGTCAGTGGCCTCAGCGTATGAGCGCTACAGTATAACGTGCTCCCCTGGTACCGTGCGTGCCGCGATTCAGCAACAGCCGACTACCCCTGCTCGACGCGATTGCGCCCCAGGTCCTTGGCCCGGTACAGCGCCGCATCGGCGCGCTTGAGCACCTGGTCGCCACGCTCGCCGGAACGGAACGCACTCAGGCCGATGGACGTGGTGATCACCACCCGTTCGCCCTTGAAGTGGAACGGGCACGCCTCGACGGCAGCGCGCAGAGCCTCGGCCACCTCGGCAGCCGCTGCCAACGAGGTCTGCGGCAGCAACAGGACAAACTCTTCGCCACCAAACCGGGCGATGAACCCGCGACCGTTCAGGCGCTTGCGCAACTGGTCGGCGACAATTTTCAATACCTTGTCCCCGGCCAGGTGCCCGTAGCCGTCGTTGATGCGTTTGAAATGGTCAAGGTCGAGGATCGCCATCGTCAGGTGGCCACCTTTATCCTGCCACTCGATCATTTCGCGCTCGACCCGCTCGCTCCATGCCGCACGGTTGGGCAGGCCGGTAAGCGGGTCGAGCAAGGCTTTCTGCCGCTGTTCTTCCAGGTGCTCGCGATAGCCGAGCGCCTCCTGCTCCATGTTCGCCACCCGCTCCGACAACCCTTGCAGGCGCCCTGCCAGCTCCTGCTCACGGCGATCGCGCTCATGCTTGTGCTGGTCCATGGTTACCAGCAAGCCTTCCAGGCGGTTGTCCAGGATGTGCTTGAGGCTGTCCACATCGGCAGCACCTTGCACGCTGCTTTGCAGCCCGTCGACGTGCTCGCGCAGCTGGTTATCCAGCTCGCGGGCAGCAGAACTGTTGTCGGCATGGCCAACACTGGCCTCGTGCAAGTGGCTCTGGAAGCCTTCCAGGCGTTCGTTGAGCTGCTGCAGGTAGGTTTCGAATTCATGCTGGCCGCTGTCGGTGATCGCCAGCATCAGCACAGCCAGGTCGTCCAGCACCGGGATCAGCTCATACCAGTTCAGGCCGCGGGCAACCCGTTCACGCATCTCCAGCGCCTGGGCCTTGTGCCGCTCGGGCAGGCTGAGATCATCGAGCAGGCCGAGCAGGGTCTGCTCGATATGCGCAGCCACCTGGCTGTAGGGCGGCTCGACCGCATCCGGCAGGGCATAGGTGCCGTCTTCGCCAGGGGTTTCCTCAGGTATTTGTGGCGGCTCTGCTTCAGCCAGCAGCTCGCCACCGGAGGCTTGCGGTAGGGGTTCGTCGTGCGCAGCTGGCGGCGGCAACGGGGCTGGCGATAGTTCGGCCGTTTCGATCAACGCCGGGCCAGGCACTTCCAGCTCGGCCTCCGCCGCCACAGGTACATCGTCAACAGCGGCTTGGGGGGCTGGCAGCGGCTGCAACGCATCCACATCGTCGGCCTGCGCGGCATCAATCGCCTGGGGCTGCGTGGTTACAGCAGGCGGCGCCACCGCTACAGGCGTCGGTGCGCCTGGGGTGTCTTCCTCACGGCTGCCGAACAGGCGCTGCAACAAACCCGGCCGGGCCTCTTCCCCACGCTTGCCCAGGGCTGACAGTGCGCGGCCCTGCAAGCCGCTCAGTTCACCCAGCAACGGCGGCAGATCGCGTGACTGGGCGACGCCGCCTTCGAGCTTCTTCGCCAGTTTTTTCAACGGCCGCGAGACTTCGTTCGGCAGCGGCAGGCCTTGCAGTTGGCCAACCAGTGCGGTCAAGGCGTCACCGACCTGGTTCATGCGGGTTTCCCGACGCTGCTCGGAATCCAGCACCGCTTTCTCCAGGCGCGGAATCAGGCCGGCGAGGCCAGCGTCCATGTTGTCGCTGCGGATGACCTCGCGCATTTCCTTCATGCACTGGTCCACCACCTTGTCACTGCCTTCGGCAGCCAGGGTGCTGCGGACCAGGCCGCGGCGCAGCAAGTCGAGACGGGCCTCCCAACGGCGCTCGAGCCGTTCCTGCTGCTCGATGCTTTTAAGGTATTTTTCTTTCCAGCGCTCAGCGTCTTCAGTCATGCCCGGGTCCGCAAACGGTGATGGCAATTAGCTCGGGACCGGCAGCGTATCCACAGTCAATGCATCAGGCAATCGAATCTCGACGGCAACGGGAAGGTGGTCAGAAATTGGCTGTGCCAGCACCTCGACACGCTCCAGCGTGAGGCTTGGGCTGAGCAGGATGTGGTCCAGGCAACGCTGTGGCCGCCAGCTCGGGAAGGTGGCCTCGACTTGCGGGGCAATCAGGCCCAGGTCGCGCAACGGCGAGTGCTCCAGCAGGTCGGTGGCATGGGTGTTCATGTCACCCATCAACACCTGGTGGCGGTAGCCGCCAATCAGCTCACGAATGTAGCCCAACTGCAGCGCGCGGGTCTTGGCACCAAGGGCCAGGTGCATCATGACCACGATCAGGGCATCGTCACCCTCGCCGAAACGCACCAGGATCGCTCCGCGCCCGGCCGGGCCGGGTAACGGATGATCTTCGAGCACGTGTGGCTTGATGCGGCTGAGCACCCCATTGCTGTGCTGGGCAAAACGCCCGAGGTTGCGGTTGAGCTGCTGGTACCAGTAGGGGAAAGCACCCAGGTGGGCGAGGTGTTCGACCTGGTTGACGTAGCCCGAACGCAGGCTGCCACCATCGGCCTCCTGCAAGGCCACCAGGTCGAAGTCACCCAGCAGTTTGCCGATCTTCTGCAGGTTGCCGGCACGCCCGTTGTGCGGCAGCAGGTGCTGCCAGCTGCGGGTGAGGTAATGCCGATAACGCTCGGTGCTGATGCCCACCTGGATGTTGAAACTGAGCAGCCGCAGGCGACCATCCTCAGGCAGGCCAGGGGCCTGCAGGTGGTGCTCGTTGACCTGCGGCTGGTGCAGGCCAATGCCACGCGTGGACCTGAAGCGGGGCATGGGCTGCGCCGCTTACTTAGCGGCGCGCTCCTTGTCGATCAGCTGGTCGGCAACATTCAGCACGCCTTCCGGCCCGCCGGCGGTACCCAGGTCGAAGCGGTACTTGCCGTTGACCACCATGCTTGGTACGCCGGTGATTTCGTACTTCTTCGCCAGTTCCTTGGCCTGGTTGACCTGGCCCTTGATGGCGAACGAGTCGTAGGTGGCCAGGAACTTGTCCTTGTCCACGCCTTGGGTGGCGAGGAATTCGGCCATGTCATTCTTGTCGGTCAGGCGCTTGTGCTGGTTCTGAATGGCATCGAACACCGCCGCGTGCACCTTGTGCTCGACGCCCATGGCCTCGAGGGTCAGGAACATCTGGCCGTGCGCATCCCATGGGCCACCGAACATGGCCGGTACGCGCTTGAAGTTGACGTCCTTGGGCAGCTTTTCAACCCAAGGGTTGATGGTCGGCTCGAAGTGGTAGCAGTGTGGGCAGCCGTACCAGAACAGCTCGACGACTTCGATCTTGCCAGGCACGGAAACCGGAACAGGGTTGCTCAGCTCGATGTATTCCTTGCCAGCCACAGGCTCTGCGGCCTGGACGGCAGTCATACCGAATACGCTGGCGGCGACCAGCGCAGCGCTGAGAATCAGTTTACGCATGCTTTACTCCTGAGCAGTCTTGGGTCGCCCCGACGCGACCTGCACTGTGACAGGCCGGGAAGGGCTCGAGTTCTGTAGTGTAACGGCTGCGGACTGAAAAAAGGGCGGTCCGGCCGCCCTTTTCATCATTGGCTTACAACATTAACTGAAAGTTAATGCGCCGCCTGTAATGGCCTTATCGCCGGCAAGCCGGCGCCCACCTCGACCGCATCGACCTCAGGCGATGGAGTACCTGTGGCAGCTGGCTTGCCAGCGATAGGGCCATGGCAGGCTGTCGAGGGTCTCAGTGCAGCCCCTGGATGTAGCTGGCCAACGCCTCGATATCGTGGTTGCTCAGTTTGCCGGCGATGGTGCGCATGGTCATGGCATCGCCATCATTGGTGCGGTTGCCTTCGCGGAAATCGGTGAGCTGCTTGGTCACATACTGCGCGTGCTGGCCGCCCAGGTGCGGGAAGCCGGCCAGGGCGATGCCGGCGCCATTGGGCGAATGGCAACCGGTGCAGGCAGGCATGCCCTTCTCCAGGTCGCCGCCGTTGAACAGCGCACGGCCACGCTCGACGAGCTTGGGATCGGCAGCGCCAACGCTGCCTTTCTGGCTGGAGAAGTAGGCGGCGATATCAGCCAGGTCCTGGTCATTGAAATTGGCCAGCATCCCGGTCATTTCCAGCACGGTGCGCTTGCCCGACTTGATATCGTGCAGTTGTTTTTCGAGGTAGCGCTGGCCCTGGCCGGCCAGTTTCGGGAAGTTCGGCGCCAGGCTGTTGCCGTCGGGGTTGTGGCAGGCGCCACACACGGCAGTCTTGGCCTGGCCGGCGGCGGCATCGCCTTTGATAGGTTGCGCAGCAGTGGCCGCACCTGCGACACCCAGGGTCAACAGCAGACTCACGACTAGTTTGTTCATCAGCTAATCCAACACGGCTAAGGGTGAAATGTTATGTATCGGGACTGCCGCTCATCCAAAGGATGACCAAACGGTAGTCCTCGGCACTGCAGTCCATGCACAATCCACGCGGCGGCATAGCCTTGAAACCCTGGGTCACGTGCTTCACCAGTACCTCCATGCCTTGCGCCAGCCTTGGCTCCCATGCTGCCCGATCACCCTGCCTGGGTGCCTGTGGCAACTGCCCGGCGTGACAGGCCGCACACGTGCGGTTGTACAACACCTCGGGATCCTGTGTAGCCTGTGCGCTGAAAAACGGCAGGAACATACCGACAGCAAGCAGCCATTTCGCCATGCGGAACGACCTTCAGGGTTGGGGGCCGCGCTGCGTTCTGTTGCGCGAGCTATTGTTCGACACCCCATGCTCGTTCCCCTTTGCCGGGAGAATGAGCACACAAAAACTGGGGCATTATATACTTCCGCCATCCAAACGGAAACGACACCGCTTGCCAGGCTCGAGCCTACAGAGTCAGGCAACACCCACATCGGATATCCCATGCAAGTCAAGAACCCCATCCTCGGCCTCTGCCAGAAAGCCACATTCGCCCTCAGCGCTGCCAAGGTCGAACAATGCCCGGACGACCAGGGTTACGAGGTGGCTTTCGCCGGCCGCTCCAACGCCGGCAAATCCAGCGCCCTCAACACCCTGACTCATGCCAGCCTGGCGCGTACCTCGAAAACCCCCGGGCGCACCCAGCTGTTGAATTTCTTCAGTCTGGACGATGAACGGCGTTTGGTCGACCTGCCGGGCTACGGTTATGCAAAAGTGCCGATTCCGCTGAAGCAACATTGGCAGAAACACCTGGAAGCCTACCTGGGCAGCCGTGAATGCCTGCGTGGCGTCATCCTGATGATGGACGTACGCCACCCGATGACCGACTTCGACAAGATGATGCTCGACTGGGCCAAGGCCAGCAGCATGCCGATGCACATCCTGCTGACCAAGGCCGACAAACTGACCCACGGCGCAGGCAAGAACACCCTGCTCAAGGTGCAGTCGGAAATCCGCAAGGGCTGGGGCGATGGCGTGACCATCCAGCTGTTCTCGGCACCCAAGCGCCTGGGCGTGGAAGAGGCCTACCGGGTGCTGGCGGGCTGGATGGAGCTGGAAGACAAGCCAGTGGCCTGAAGGCCTGCGCGTCTTCGTGTAGACGCGGCCTTGTGTCGCGCCTACACAAAGACCGCATCACCAAGGAATTCCGGGCAAAAAAAACCCCGGACTTCGTATGGGGAGGGGGAAGTTCGGGGTCCAAGTCCGGACCGCTAGGGCGGGGTCCGGATATCTGCCAACACTTAACACAACATAGGAGCATCGAAAGGCTTCACCAGCCATTCAGATACTCTGAGTTCCGCTTCACCGGTTTAGTTCCGAAGCCCTGGAAACTATTTGCGATAGTTTCATGAAGCGTCAGCACCCATGGCACTGAGCGGCGCCAGGATCCGCGTCCCTACGTCGCAGATCCTACACAGCTTTACCTGCTCGATCAGTGAGCTTCGTCCCAATTCGCACCAATTCCTGCTTCCACCAGCAACGGCACATCCAGCTGCGCCGCCTGGCTCATGCGCTGGCGAATTTCATCTTTGACCTGGTCTACCAGGTCTTCGCGTACCTCCAGCACCAGTTCGTCGTGAACCTGGAGGATGACCCGGGCATCCAGCCCGCTTTCGCTCAGCCAGTTATCCACATTGACCATGGCGCGCTTGATGATGTCGGCCGCGGTGCCTTGCATCGGCGCGTTGATCGCGGTGCGCTCGGCGCCTTTGCGCAAGGCCGGGTTCTTGGCATTGATGTCCGGCAGGTACAGGCGCCGGCCAAACAGGGTTTCGACAAAGCCTTGCGCGGCAGCCTGAGCGCGGGTGCGCTCCATGTAGGCCAGTACGCCAGGGTAGCGAGTGAAATAGCGGTCGATATAGTCCTGCGACTGCTTGCGATCGACACCGATCTGCTTGGCCAGGCCAAACGCGCTCATGCCATAGATCAGGCCGAAGTTGATGGCCTTGGCGCTGCGGCGCTGGTCGGTGGTGACGTCTTCCAGGGCCACGCCGAACACTTCCGCCGCCGTCGCGCGGTGCACGTCCAGGTTGTTGCGGAAGGCATGCAGCAAGCCTTCATCCTTGGCCAGGTGGGCCATGATGCGCAGCTCGATCTGCGAGTAGTCGGCCGCCAGCAACTTGTAGCCCGGGCTGGCGACGAAGGCCTGGCGGATGCGCCGCCCTTCGGCCGTACGAATCGGGATGTTCTGCAGGTTCGGGTCGCTCGAGGACAACCGGCCAGTAGCCGCCACCGCCTGCTGGTACGAGGTGTGGATACGCCCGGTGCGCGGGTTGATCTGCCCTGGCAGCTTGTCCGTGTAGGTGCTCTTGAGCTTGCTCAGGCTGCGGTACTGCATCAATACCTCAGGCAGCGGATAGCCTTGCTCGGCCAGTTCGTCGAGCACCGCTTCTGCAGTGGATGGCTGGCCCTTGGTGGTCTTGCTCAGCACCGGCATGCCCAGCTTGTCATAGAGGATCGCACCCAGCTGCTTGGGCGAGCCGAGGTTGAATTCCTCACCCGCCAGCTCATAGGCACGCTGCTCCAGCTCGGCCATCTTCACCCCCAGCTCGCCACTCTGCACCCGCAGCAGCGCAGCATCGACCAACGCACCCTGGCGCTCGATCTTGGCCAGCACCGGCACCAGCGGCATCTCGATGTCCATCAGTACCGGCTGCACGCTCGGTGTCTGCGCCAGGCGCGCCTGCAACGCGTGGTGCAGGCGCAGGGTGATGTCGGCGTCTTCGGCGGCGTAGGGGCCGGCCTTGTCCAGGTGGATCTGGTTGAAGGTCAGCTGCTTGGCGCCCTTGCCGGCGATGTCCTCGAAGGCAATGGTGGTGTGGTCGAGGTACTTCTGCGCCAGGCTATCCATGTCATGCCGGGTGGCCGTGGAGTTCAACACATACGACTCGAGCATGGTGTCATAGGCTACGCCGCGCATTTCGATGGCCGGCGTGCCATTGGCGAGGATGTTGATATCGTATTTGGCGTTCTGCCCGACCTTGGCCTTGGCCGGGTCTTCGAGCAACGGCTTGAGTGCCAGCAGCACGCTGTCGCGGTCCAACTGCGCTGGCGCTCCCTCGTAATCATGGGCCAGCGGCACGTAGGCCGCTTCATGCGGCTCGACGGCGAACGACAGGCCAACCAGCTGCGCCTGCTGGGCATCCAGGCTGGTGGTCTCGGTGTCGAATGCGAACAGCGGTGCCTGGCGCAGCTTCTCCAGCCAGACCTGGAAACGGGCCGGGTCAAGAATGGTTTCGTACCTGGGCTCGACCTTGGCCACCGGTTCCGCGATCGGCGCGATGTCATCACCGGCCTTCGCCGCGTCGCGCTGCACTTCGGCGACCCAGCTCTTGAACTCCATTTCGCTGTACAACGCCAGCAGCGCTTCGCGATCCGGCTCCCCGCATACCAGGGCGTCGACCTCGATATCCAGCGGCACATCGATCTTGATGGTGGCCAGCTCATACGACAGGAACGCCGCGTCGCGGTGCTCTTCGAGCTTGGCCGGCAGGGTCTTGGCGCCGCGAATGGGCAGCGTCGGCACCTTGTCCAGGTTGGCATAGAGGTCGCTGAGGCCGCCGCCGATGCCGGTCAGCAGGCCCACTGCAGTTTTTTCGCCGACACCCGGCACGCCGGGAATGTTGTCGACCTTGTCGCCCATCAGGGCCAGGAAGTCGATGATATGTTCCGGGCCGACGCCAAATTTCTCGTGCACGCCAGCAACGTCCAGCACGCTTCCGGTCATGGTGTTGACCAAGGTAATGTGCCCGTCCACCAGCTGCGCCATGTCCTTGTCACCGGTCGAGATGATCACCGGCCGGCCAAGGGCGGCGCTGCTGCGCGCCAGGGTGCCGATCACGTCGTCGGCCTCGACACCCTCGACGCACAACAGCGGGTAGCCCAGCGCCTTGACGCTGGCGTGCAGCGGCTCGATCTGCAAGCGCAAGTCGTCCGGCATGCTCGGGCGGTTGGCCTTGTACTCGGCGAACATGGCATCGCGGAAGGTGCCGCCCTTGGCGTCGAACACCACCGCAAAGAGGCTGTCGGGGTATTGCTTGCGCAGGCTCTTGAGCATGTTCAGCACCCCCTTCACCGCGCCGGTCGGCATGCCCTTGGAGGTGGTCAACGGCGGCAGCGCATGGAAGGCGCGGTACAGGTAGGAGGAACCGTCCACCAGGACGAGGGGCGCTTGGCTCATGAGCAGAATCAACCTTTTCGACGGGTCCGGCGCTAGAATAGCCAGAATCATTGACGACAAAGGGACAAGGTTATCATGCGTACACTCAATCGCCTGTTACTGCTCGGTCTGTTGGCAACCATGCCTGTCGTCACCCTGGCGGCGGACGACGCCCCCTCGGCCGATCCCGAGGTGACCATTCGCACGGAAGGCGACAAAACCATCCAGGAATACCGGCAGAACGGGTTCCTGTATGCGATCAAGATCACGCCGAAACACGGCAAGCCTTATTTCCTGGTACGCGCCGATGGCTCTGATGGCAATTTCATTCGATCCGACCAGCCGGACATGCTGATTCCGTCCTGGAAGATCTTCGAGTGGTAATCTGACGCGCACCGTTCACATCAACCTGGCACTTCCCGGCGGAAGTGCCCGTATGGGCAACTTTTCATCATGTCAGTCTTCACCCCCGTGACCCGGCCTGAGCTGGAAACCTTTCTGGCACCGTACGCGCTGGGCCGTCTGCTCGACTTCCAGGGCATTGCCGCCGGCACCGAGAACAGCAATTTCTTCGTCAGCCTCGAACAGGGGGAGTTCGTCCTGACGCTGATCGAGCGCGGGCCCAGCGAGGACATGCCGTTCTTCATCGAGCTGCTCGATACCCTGCACGCCGCCGACATGCCAGTGCCCTATGCGATACGGGACCGCGACGGCAACGGCCTGCGTGAACTGTGTGGCAAGCCAGCGCTGTTGCAGCCACGGCTGTCGGGCAAGCACATCAAGGCGCCGAACGCCCAGCACTGCGCCCAGGTCGGCGAATTGCTGGCGCACATTCACCTGGCCACCCGCGAGCACATCATCGAGCGCCGTACCGACCGTGGCCTGGACTGGATGCTGGCTTCCGGTGCCGAGCTGCTGCCGCGCCTGACCACCGAGCAAGCCGCTCTGCTGCAACCGGCGCTGGATGAAATCCGCGCGCACAAGGCGCAGATCCTGGCCCTGCCACGGGCCAATCTGCACGCCGACCTGTTCCGCGACAACGTGATGTTCGAAGGCACCCACCTGACCGGTGTAATCGACTTCTACAATGCGTGTTCCGGGCCGATGCTGTATGACATCGCCATCACCGTGAACGACTGGTGCCTGGATGAGCACGGCGCTGTGGATGTACCGCGTGCCCAGGCGCTGCTGGCCGCTTACGCGGCGTTGCGGCCATTTACCGCTGCCGAGGCCGAGCTGTGGCCGGAAATGTTGCGGGTAGGGTGCGTACGCTTCTGGCTGTCGCGCCTGATTGCTGCAGAATCGTTTGCCGGAATGGACGTGATGATCCACGACCCGAGCGAGTTCGAAGTGCGCCTGGCGCAGCGCCGGCAGGTGGCCTTGCACCTGCCGTTCGCCCTCTAATGCACTTTTGCCTCTTCGCGGGCACGTCCGCGAAGAGGTCGGTACAGGCTAGAGCTGCTCCAGGCATCCGGCCAGGTCGCTACCCAGCTTTTCCAGCAAGCGCTCATAGCCCTTGCCATCCACAGGCTCGCTACCGCCCAAGGCATCCAGCTCGGCCAGGCGCACCGGCAAGCCGGCGGTCAAGGTTTCGGCCAGGCGCGGTCGCAACGGCGGCTCGCTGAACACACAGGTCTTGCCCACTTCCTGCAGGCGTTTGCGCATCGCGGCCACATGCTGCGCGCCGGGCTGCACCTCGGCTGCCACGGTGAACACGCCGGTATGCTTCAGGCCGTACTCGGCTTCGAAATAATCGAACGCTTCGTGGAACACGAAGTACGGCTTGCCGGCAATACCGGCCACGCGCGCCTTGATCCGCCCGTCCAGTGCGTCCAGGCGCTCGTCGAACGCCTTCAGGTTGCTCTGGTAGCGCGCCGCATTGGCCGGGTCGACCTGGGCCAGGTCCGTCGCCATCTTCGCAGCAATAACACGCGCGTTGACCGACGATAGCCACAAGTGCGCGTCCAGGCTGCCCGGGCGGTGGTCGTGATCATGGTCATCATGGTCTTCTTCATGGGACTGGCTGTCCTCGCCAAAGTGGCGCAACTTCATGCCCGGCAGCGACTGCACGGCCACTGTGGGCTTGCTGCGATTGCCCAGCACTCGCGGCAGGAAGTTCTCCATGTCCGGGCCGATCCAGTACAGCAGGTCGGCGTCCGCCACCCGCCGTACATCGGACGGGCGCAGCGCATAGTGGTGCGGCGACGCCCCCGGCGGCAGCAATACCTCGGGGCTGCCGACACCATCCTGCACCGCAGCGGCAATCTGCTGCAGGGGTTTGATAGTAGTCAGCACACGTACGTCGGCCTGGGCGGAAAATGCGATAAAAGCGACAAACAGAGCTAGGAATCGGGACACGGTGAGTACTCGAGTCGTCAGAAACAGGTAACATAATAACGTCTCCATAAAGAACCGTCGCTGCCCATGTCCATCACGCCGCTGGCCAACCGTCCTCACGATCATTCCCATTGCGTGCACAGCGCACTGGCTGAAGCCGACGCCTTGTGCACCCGCCAGGGCCTGCGCCTGACCGCGCTGCGCCGCCGGGTACTGGAACTGGTGTGGCAAAGCCACAAGCCGCTGGGTGCCTACGACATCCTCGCCGTGCTCAGCGAGCAGGATGGCCGCCGCGCCGCGCCGCCTACGGTATATCGCGCGCTGGATTTCCTGCTGGAGAACGGCCTGGTACACCGCATCGCCTCGCTCAACGCCTTCATCGGCTGCAGCCACCCAGAACATGTGCATCAGGGCCAGTTCCTGATCTGCAAGGCCTGCCATGTGGCCATCGAGCTGGAACAGGACAGCATCAGCCAAGCCATCATCAACAGCGCCAAGGGCGTAGGCTTCACGGTCGAGGGTCAGACCGTGGAGGTGGTTGGCCTGTGCAGCAACTGCCGGAGCGCGGCATGAGCGATGCACTGATCCGCCTGGAGCAGGTCGGTGTCACCTTCGGCGGCGAGGCGGTGCTCGATAGCATCGACCTGTCGGTTGCACCCGGCCAGATCGTTACCCTGATCGGCCCCAACGGCGCGGGCAAGACCACCCTGGTGCGCGCCGTGCTCGGCCTGCTGAAGCCGCACCACGGCAAGGTCTGGCGCAAGCCGAAGCTGCGCATTGGCTACATGCCGCAGAAGATCCAGGTGGATGCCACGCTGCCGCTGTCGGTGCTGCGCTTCCTGCGCCTGGTGCCCGGAGTAGACCGTGCAGCAGCCTTGTCGGCCTTGCAGGAAGTGGGAGCCGAGCAGGTCATCGACAGCCCGATCCAGACCATTTCCGGTGGCGAGATGCAACGCGTGCTGCTGGCCCGTGCCCTGCTGCGCGAACCCCAGCTACTGGTGCTCGACGAACCGGTGCAGGGCGTCGACGTGGTCGGCCAGGCCGAGCTGTACAACCTCATTACCCGCCTGCGCGACCGCCACGGCTGTGGCGTGCTGATGGTTTCCCACGACCTGCACCTGGTCATGAGCGCCACCGACCAGGTGGTGTGCCTGAACCGCCACGTATGCTGCTCGGGCCACCCCGAGCAAGTCAGCGGCGACCCGGCATTCGTCGAGCTGTTCGGCCAGGCCGCCGCACCCAGCCTGGCCATCTATCACCACCATCACGACCACAGCCACGACCTGCACGGCTCGGTGGTCGCCCCTGGCACCCATGTTCACGGAGCGCACTGCAAGCATGGCTGATTTTCTTCTCTACGCCCTGCTTGCCGGTTTGTCCCTGGCGCTGGTGGCCGGCCCGCTGGGCTCCTTCGTGGTGTGGCGGCGCATGGCCTATTTTGGCGACACCCTGTCCCACGCCGCCCTGCTTGGTGTAGCCCTCGGCTTTGCCCTGGACGTCAGCCCGGCGCTGGCGGTAACCGTAGGCTGCCTCCTGCTGGCGATCCTGCTGGTCACCTTGCAGCAGCGCCAGCCGCTGGCCTCCGATACCCTGCTCGGCATCCTCGCCCCCAGCACCTTGTCGCTGGGCCTTGTGGTACTGAGTTTCATGCATGACGTGCGCATCGACCTGATGGCCTATCTGTTCGGCGACCTGCTGGCCATCAGCCCCACCGACCTGGCCTGGATCCTCGGCGGCAGCGTGCTGGTCCTGCTGCTGCTCGCCATGCTGTGGCGGCCGCTGTTGGCCATCACCGTGCACGAAGAGCTGGCCATGGTCGAAGGCCTGCCCGTAGCCGGCCTGCGCATGGCACTGATGCTGCTGATCGCGGTGGTGATTGCCGTGGCCATGAAGATCGTCGGCGTGCTGCTGATTACCTCGTTGCTGATCATCCCCGCCGCTGCGGCACAGCGCCACGCCCGCTCTCCCGAGCAGATGGCCCTGGGCGCCAGCCTGCTGGGCGTGACTGCGGTATGCGGTGGCCTGGCCATGTCCTGGTTCAAGGACACCCCCGCCGGCCCGTCGATCGTGGTGTGCGCGGCGGTGCTATTCTTGCTGAGCCTGGCCCTGCCCAAACGCTGAAAAAACAGGGCGCGTGAAGGCGCGCCCTGCAACCTTTTCGCACGTAAAGGGTCTGTAAGACTTGTTTTCGAGCGTGCGCACCTGGGTGTAGACTTGCTCGCTTTTTGCGCAAATAGAGAGTCGCAGGAATGAAGCCGTTCGCCTCCCGTTATCTGCTTGTTGCCGCGTTTTCCCTGTTCCTGGCTGCCTGTACCAGCGCGCCGGTCGAACAGGCCGCCGTACCTGCCCAAGCCGATGCCTGGCAGCAGTTGCAACAGAACATCGCCAGCAACGAGCTGGCAACCGCCGAAGACCAGCTGGCCGCCCTGCAGGCCCAGTCGCCGGCTGACGCGCGCCTGGAGCAATACCAGCGCCAGTTGGCCGAGGCCTACCTGCAGCGCAGCCAGGTGTTCCTGCAAAAGGGCGATGTGAACGCGGCGGCCACCGCCCTGGCCCGCGCTCGTGCACTGATGCCGCAGGCCCCGGCAGTGACCGGTGGCGATGCCGTGACCCAGGCCCGCAAAGCCGAGCTGGAAAAAGCCGAGGCAGCGTTGAAAGCCGCCGAAGCCAAGCCCAAGGCGCGGATCATCGACCCGACGGCGCCCAGCACCGTGGTGGCCTTGAAAACCACCGACAGCCGCGCCATGCGCCGCCAACTGGATGACATTGCTGCCGACGTGGTCAGCTACCAGTGCGACGTGGTGTTCCAGGTGCCGCGCACCGAGGATGCGCCTTGGCTGAAGACCTTGCTGGAGAAGCGCGTGCGCAAGATCGACAGCGGGTTCGAGTTGAAGCAGAAGCACGAGATCCAGCGATCGCTGCCGGCGCAGGTGGTTCTGGTTCCGCACCAGCGTTAAGAACGCCGGGGGCGCTGCGCGCCCCTTTCGCGACACAAGGCCGCTCCTACAAAGGACGCGATCTCCTGTAGGAGCGGCCTTGTGTCGCGATGGGCTGCGCAGCAGCCCCTTAGGCCGGCACAGCCTCCGCAGCCGCCTCCCGCTCCCACACCCGATGCCGTTCTACCGCTTTTACGAAGGCATCCACGGTCTTCTGCTCATCTCCCAGCAGCAACCCCTTGTCCTCTTTCAGCCCCAAGCTGCCCAAAAGCTCTTTGGACAACACCATCGCCTTCAGGTGCTTGTAGCTCTCCAACAGGAAGTGCCTGGCCAAGCCGCTGGCCGCCAGCGCATCGTTCGAAGCCTGGCCACCAGGCACGACAATCCCATCGAACATGATCGATGGCATCCCCTCCATGGAGGCATCCACCGGTAGTTGCTTGCCGTCCGCAGCCTTCACCGGTGCTGAGGTCGGCCCAAGAAGCAATGGTCGGGCACTGTGTGCTTCCAAGGCTTTGACCAGCTTGTCCACGCTGGCAGCGTCCACACCATCCGCCACCAGTACCGCGATCTTGCGCCCCTTGATACCGACCACACCCGGGTGATTCAGCTGGCTCAGCGCGGGCGACTGGGCCAACTGGCTGCCCTTCACCTGCACGGTACCCGCCGTTGGTGCGGGCAGGCCGAGGTTTGCCGCCACCGCCGCCGCCAGCTTGAGGTCGATGTTGGCCAGGATTTCGTTCACTTCCCGCGCCCGGATCGCCTCGCGCTCGACCTTGCCCAGCTCGAAGCTGTAGGCCTTGATGATGTGCTGCTGCTCGGTTGGGCTCATGCTCTGGAAGAACAGCCGCGCCTGGGAAAAATGGTCGCCGAACGATTCGCTGCGCTGGCGGATCTTGTATGCATCGATGCGCTCCTGGTAGCTCTCGAAACCGCCATCCTGCGCCGCCGGCGGGGTTTCTTTCGGCCAGCCGCCATCGATGGAGTTCGGCTCGTAGGAGGCGCGCCCTTTGTGTACCACATGCTGATGCAGGGCATCGCGTTGGTTGTTGTGGTTGGGGGCGACCGGGCGGTTGATCGGGATCTGGTGGAAGTTCGGTCCGCCCAGGCGGCTAAGCTGGGTGTCGGTGTAGGAGAACAGCCGGCCCTGCAGCAGCGGGTCGTTGCTGAAGTCGATGCCCGGCACGATATGGCCTGGGCAGAACGCCACCTGTTCCACTTCGGCAAAGAAGTTGTCCGGGTTGCGGTTCAGCACCATCTTGCCCAGCGGTGTAACCGGGACCAGTTCTTCCGGGATGATCTTGGTCGGGTCCAGCAAGTCGAAGTCGAACTTGTGCTCGTCGGCTTCCGGCACGATCTGCACACCCAGCTCCCACTCCGGGTAATCGCCCGTCTCGATGGCTTCCCACAGGTCGCGGCGCTGGAAGTCGGGGTCTTTCCCCGCCAGCTTCTGTGCTTCGTCCCACAGTAACGAATGCACGCCCTGACGCGGTTTCCAGTGGAACTTGACGAAGCTGGCCACGCCCTGGTCGTTGACCAGGCGGAAGGTGTGCACGCCGAACCCTTCCATCATCCGCAGGCTGCGCGGGATCGCGCGGTCCGACATTGCCCACATCACCATATGGGCCGACTCCGGCACCAGCGAGACAAAATCCCAGAAAGTGTCGTGGGCCGAGGCACCGGTAGGGATCTCGTTGTGCGGCTCCGGCTTCACAGCGTGGACGAAATCCGGGAACTTGATCGCATCCTGGATGAAGAACACCGGCATGTTGTTGCCAACCAGGTCGAAGTTGCCTTCATCGGTATAGAACTTGACTGCAAAACCGCGCACGTCACGCACGGTGTCGGCCGACCCGCGCGGGCCCTGTACCGTGGAAAAGCGCACGAAGACGGGAGTGATTTTTGCCGGATCGCGCAAAAAACCTGCCTTGGTCAGCGCTGCGTGGTCGCCATAGCTCTGGAAATAGCCATGTGCCCCGGTGCCCCGGGCATGCACGATGCGCTCCGGAATTCGCTCGTGGTCGAAGTGGGTGATCTTCTCGCGCATGATGAAATCTTCAAGCAGCGAGGGGCCGCGGTCGCCAGCCTTCAGGGTGTTCTGGTTGTCGGCGATGCGCACGCCCTGGTTGGTACGCAGTGCCTGGCCGGTGGCATCGCTGCGTACGTCTTCCAGGCTTTGCAGCTTGGCATTGGTATTGGCACGGTCAGGCGTATCGGTGCCGGCGAGCTGGCTGTGTCTTGGCGAATCCGTCTTCTTGCTGGGCATCGTGGCTCTCCTCATCCGTCTTCAGGCCGCCCTTCAGGGCATGTTCAAGTAGTGACTGGAGGCCGCTTGGTTGCGTTCAATTGACTTTACCGGTTGTCGCGATATGCCCGAAGGATTGGTGCAATACGAAATAAATGCTAAGAACAGCTATTGGAAAAGGCTAAAATGCGCGACCCCAGCCAACCGCTGACCCAAATTTCCATGCGCCCCACAAGGTTCGCTACGTGATCGAGTTCCAACAGGTACACAAGACCTACCGCGTTGCCGGTAGGGAAATTCCCGCACTGAATCCGACCACCCTGACCATCGAGAATGGCCAGGTGTTCGGCCTGATCGGCCATTCCGGCGCCGGCAAGAGCACCATGCTGCGCCTGATCAACCGCCTGGAAGAACCTTCCGGCGGCAAGATCATCGTCGACGGCGAAGATGTCACCGCGTTCAACGCCAGCCAGTTGCGCGGCTTCCGCCAGCAGGTCGGGATGATTTTCCAGCACTTCAACCTGCTGGCCTCCAAGACCGTCGCCGACAACGTCGGCCTGCCCCTGACCCTGGCCGGCGAACTGTCGCGCAGCGAAATCGACAAGCGTGTCACCGAGCTGCTGGCCCGTGTCGGCCTTTCCGACCACGCCAGGAAGTACCCGGCGCAGTTGTCCGGCGGCCAGAAGCAGCGCGTCGGCATCGCCCGCGCCTTGTCCACCAACCCGAAGATCCTGCTGTGCGACGAGGCCACCAGCGCCCTCGACCCACAGACCACGGCCTCGGTCCTGCAATTGCTGGCC
Organism: Pseudomonas anuradhapurensis; assembly: GCF_014269225.2. Taxonomy (NCBI): domain Bacteria; kingdom Pseudomonadati; phylum Pseudomonadota; class Gammaproteobacteria; order Pseudomonadales; family Pseudomonadaceae; genus Pseudomonas; species Pseudomonas anuradhapurensis. Next base: position 74,494 of record NZ_CP077097.1, on the reverse strand, counting down.
GAGATCAACCGTGAGCTGAAGCTGACCATCGTGCTGATCACCCACGAGATGGACGTGATCCGCCGGGTGTGCGACCGCGTGGCGGTGATGGACGCCGGCCAGATCGTCGAGCAAGGCCCGGTGGCCGAGGTGTTCTTGCACCCGCAGCACCCCACCACCAAACGCTTTGTCCAGGAAGACGAGCAGGTCGACGAAGGCGAGCAGCGCGACGACTTTGCCCACGTGCCAGGACGCATCGTGCGCCTGACCTTCCAGGGCGACGCCACCTATGCACCGCTGCTGGGCACCGTCGCCCGTGAAACCGGTGTGGACTACAGCATCCTCGCCGGGCGCATCGACCGCATCAAGGACGTGCCCTATGGCCAGCTGACTCTCGCCCTGATCGGCGGTGACATGGAAGCGGCGTTCACCCGCTTCAAGGCAGCTGACGTACATATGGAGGTACTGCGTTGATGGACGCCCTGAATTTCTTCGCCAACGTCGACTGGGCCGAAATCTGGCTGGCCACCGTCGATACCATGATCATGCTGTTCGGCTCGCTGTTCTTCACCGTGCTGCTGGGCTTGCCGCTGGGCGTGTTGCTGTTCCTCTGCGGCCCCAAGCAGATGTTCGAACAGAAGGGCGTGTACGCGTTGCTGTCGCTGGTCGTCAACATCCTGCGTTCGCTGCCGTTCATCATCCTCCTGATCGTGATGATCCCGATCACCGTGCTGATCACCGGCACTTCGCTGGGCGTCGCGGGTGCCATTCCGCCACTGGTCGTCGGTGCCACACCGTTCTTCGCACGCCTGGTGGAAACCGCCCTGCGTGAAGTGGACCGCGGCATCATCGAAGCCACCCAGTCGATGGGCGCCACTACCCGCCAGATCATCACCAGTGCATTGCTGCCGGAGGCCCGCCCGGGCATCTTCGCGGCCATTACCGTGACCGCCATCACCCTGGTGTCGTACACCGCCATGGCGGGCGTGGTGGGTGCCGGCGGCCTTGGCGACCTGGCCATTCGCTTCGGTTACCAGCGTTTCCAGACCGATGTGATGGTGGTAACCGTGGTTCTGCTGCTGGTACTGGTTCAAGTACTGCAAAGCGTGGGCGACAAACTGGTCGTGCATTTTTCCCGTAAATAACCCCAATGGGGTCGGCCCGGCCGACCCGTTCGGGGGCCGTCGCGGCCCTCACAAGGAGTGATCAATGAAGAAGCTGCTTGCTGTTGTCGCCGCTGTCGCGGCCTTCTCGGCCCACGCCGAGTCCCTGACCGTCGCCGCCACCCCGGTGCCACACGCCGAAATCCTCAACTTCGTCAAACCTGCCCTGGCAAAAGAGGGTGTGGAGCTGAAGGTCAAGGAATTCACCGACTACATCCAGCCGAACGTGCAAGTGGCGGAAAAGCGCCTGGATGCCAACTTCTTCCAGCACCAGCCGTACCTGGATGAGTTCAACAAGGCCAAGGGCACCCAGCTGGTCAGCGTGACTGGCGTGCACATCGAGCCGCTGGGCGTGTACTCGGCCAAGATCAAGAAGCTGGACCAGCTGTCCTCCGGCGCCACCGTGGTCATCCCCAACGACGCTACCAACGGTGGCCGCGCCCTGCTGTTGCTGGACAAGGCCGGCGTGATCAAGCTCAAGGACAACAAGAACATCCTGTCCACCGTGAAGGATGTTGCCGAGAACCCGAAAGGCCTGAAATTCCGTGAGCTGGAAGCAGCCACCATCCCACGCGTACTGACCCAGGTCGATGCTGCCCTGATCAACACCAACTATGCGCTGGAAGCCAAGCTGAACCCGGAAAAAGACGCGCTGGTGATCGAAGGCAGCGATTCGCCATACGTGAACATCCTGGTCGCCCGCCCGGACAACAAGGACTCGGAGGCGATGAAGAAGCTGGCCGCGGCGCTGCACTCGCCTGAGGTCAAGCAGTTCATCAACGAGAAGTACAAGGGCGCTGTGGTTCCGGCGTTCTGATCCGAACTATCGCGCTGGATTTTTCGCGGGCACGCCCGCTCCCACAGGTACATCGCTAGCCTCAGGCCTGGTGATATCTCTGTGGGAGCGGGCGTGCCCGCGAAGCTTTTCAGGGGCCCCACTCAGTCCCGCTTCACCAGCCCCGGCAACTGCGCCACCAGTTTCTGGTTGTTGAACGGTGCCCGAATGAACCCGCGCTGGCGCCCGTCCGGCCCCACAACCGCCAGGTTGCCGCTGTGGTCCACGGTGTAGCCTGGCTTGCTGGTATCCGCCGGAATGAACGGAATGCTCAAGGCATTGGCCAGCTTCTGGGTATCCTCGATCGACCCCGCCACCCCGACGAAGTCCTTGTCGAAATAACCCAGGTACTGTTTCAGCTGGGTCGGTGTGTCACGGTTCGGGTCCACGCTCACCAGCACCACCTGCAGCCGATCGACCGCCTCCTTGGGCAGCTCGCTCTTGACTTGGCGCAGTTGTGCCAGGGTGGTCGGGCAGATATCCGGGCAATACGTGTAGCCAAAGAACAACAGCGACCATTTGCCTTTCAGGTCATCCAGGCGCACCGGCTGGCCATCCTGGTTGGTCATGGTGACGTCGGCCACGGCACGGCTCTGCGGCAGCAGGATGATGCCGGCATCGATCAGCTCGGTCGGATTGGGTTGGCCGCGGCCATTGAGCACCTTGTTGACGGTCAGGCCCAGAATCAGCGCGACCAGGGCAACGAGGATGAAGACGGTTTTCTGGGTTCGGGTCATAAGTTCAGCAACAGGTAGTGGTCAACGAGCAACGCGATGAACAGCGCGAACAGGTAGCCGATAGAGTACTTGAAGGTGCCGATCGCCGCGTGCGGCCGGCTGCCACGGTACAACACCCAGGCCCAATGGAGGAAGCGCGCGCCCAGCAGGACGGCACAGGCCAGGTACAGCGGGCCACTCATGTGGATGACATAGGGCAGCAGGGTGATCGCCAGCAGCACCAGGGTGTACAGCAGGATATGCAGCTTGGTGTAGCGCTCGCCGTGGGTCACCGGCAGCATGGGGATGTCGGCCTTGGCGTATTCCGCCTTGCGGTGAATGGCCAGGGCCCAGAAATGCGGTGGTGTCCAGGCAAAGATGATCAGCACCAGCAACAGCGGTTCGGCACTGACATGCCCGCTGACCGCGACCCAGCCAAGCAGCGGCGGGGCGGCCCCGGCCAGGCCGCCGATGACGATGTTCTGTGGCGTGGCACGCTTGAGAAAGCCGGTATAGATCACTGCATAACCCACCAGCGAAGCCAGGGTCAGCCAGGCCGTGAGGGGATTGGTGAACACCAGCAACAAGGCCATCCCCACCAGCGCCAGGCCCAAGGCAAACAGCAGCGCTGGCAGCGGCTCGACGCGCCCTTGGGCCAGAGGGCGCTTGTGGGTACGCGCCATCAACGCATCGATACGCCGGTCCACGACGTGATTGACCACCGCCGCCCCGCCCGCGCACAAGCCGATACCGAGGTTGCCGAACACCAGCACCTGCCACGCCACCCCGGCACGGGTGGCGAGCAGCATGCCCACCAGCGAGGTGATCAGCATCAGCACCACCACCTTGGGCTTGGTCAGTTCCAGGTAGTCGCGCCAGCCGGCACGTTGTCCCTGTGCTTTCAGAAGCGTCGCCACAGTGCATTCCTCGGGTGTGGGGCGACGCCCGCGCCGGCCATCGGCGTCAGGCGCCAGCCATGGCTGATATGAATTTGGTCAGCCACCCGGATGCGGTAGTTCAGGAAAACCATGGTCAGCAGCAGCAGCGCCCCGCCAGCGTTGTGCGCCACGGCGACGGCCAGTGGCAGGTGCAACAGCACATTGGCCAGGCCCAGGCTCACCTGTAGCGCCAACGCCAGCAACACCAGGCGCGCCAGGCCATTGAGCTGGTTGCGGTGCAGCTTCCAGCTGAGCAGCAACAGCACTAGCGTCACTGCCAGCGCTCCCAGGCGGTGGCTGATGTGGATAGCGGTGCGAGCGTCGCTGTCGAGCTGGCCGCCCAGGTAATTCGGGCCGACCTGCTGGGTCAGGTGGAAACCATTGCTGAAGTCGGCTGCCGGCCACCACTCACCGTGACAGGTGGGCAAGTCGATGCAGGCCACGGCGGCGTAATTGGAGCTGACCCAACCACCCAGGGCGATCTGGCCAATCACTATCAGCAACGCCAGCGCAGCGACCCGACGAAGGCTCAGCGGCAATTTTGGCAAAGGCGCAAATGCCCGGGATAGACGCAGGGACAACAGGAACAGCAAGCTCAGCGTGGTGAAGCCGCCCAACAGGTGGGCAGTTACCACTTGCGGCCAGAGTTGCAGGGTAACGGTCCACATGCCGAAAGCGGCCTGGGCCAGCACCACGCCCAGCAGCAGCAAGGGCAGACGATAAGGCTGGCCATCGCGGGCATGACGGCGCACCGCCTGGAACGCGAGCAGGGCGATTACCAGCGCCAGCGTACCGGCGAAGTAGCGATGCACCATCTCGGCCCAACCCTTGGCAGCTTCCACCGGGTGATCGGGAAAATGCAGCTCGGCATGGGCCAGCTGCGCTTCGCTCTTGGGCACGCTGATAAAGCCATAACAGCCTGGCCAGTCGGGGCAACCGAGGCCGGCGTGGGTCAGGCGGGTATAGGCACCGAGCAGGACGACCAGCAGCGCCAGCAAGGTGGCGAACACAGCAAGGCGGAATCCGGGTCTGGCCATGGCAGGCTCCTAGCCAATATTGGACAGCTTGAGCAGGTGGCGCAGGTCGTCCAGCACATGCTTGCCGTTGACCTTGGCGTCGTAGCGCAGCACCAGGTTGCCGTGCGGGTCGATGATCCACAGCTGCGGGCCGGCCTCGCCGACCTTCTGCAGGTAGCGTTGCGCATTCAGTGGGTAACGCTGCAACTGCGGGTACTCGCGGCCAAGCAGCGCCTGGTAGTCGGCGCTCAGCGGCTGCGCGCTGGCCAGCGCATGGCTGGCACGGCTGGCGTCACGGCCCAGGCCCACCTGGATCTGCCGGGCCAGGTACACCAGGCGCTGGCAATCGTCGGCACAGGCGGCGGGGGCACTCACCAGCAGCTGCCAGCGCTCGTCCTGGCCCGCCACGCCAAGATCGGCACGGCTCTCACCATTGCCAATCATCTCGCCGTGGTAGCTGCGACCCTCCGGTACCCAGAACTTGAGCTTGTACATGCTGGTGGCGAGGATCATCGGCCCGAGCACCACCAGGAGGATCAGGATCAGCTGCAAACGCCCACGGGCTCTGGGTTTGCTGCGTTCAGGCACGTCCAGTGGAGTGGCGGTGGCCATGGCGTTTCTCCTTGTTGTGGTGCCAGCCGAAGTAGAGGTAGAGCAGCACCAGCGCAGCCGCGAGGGCGAACCACTGCACGGCGTACCCCAGGTGTTTTTCCGGGCCCATGGCGACAACCGGCCAGTCCAGGCAATAGGCTGCCGGGCCGCGTTCCAGGCGCAGTTCGTGGGCGAAGCCTTCGCGGTCGAGTTGCTGCCATAGCTGTGCGGCATCAACGGCAGTCAGCAAATGCGGCCATTGCCCGCCTGTTGGGTCGGGGTGCAACTGGAACGAGCTGCCGGGCGTGACATACACCGAGGCGTCCAGCGCCAACGCCTGGGCCGGCGTATCGAAGTGCACCGGCACGCGGCGATCAGGCCATGGCAGCCAGCCGCGATTGACCAGCAGCCACAGGCCGCTGGCCTGGTCATGAAAGGGTTGCAATAACTCGACACCGGCCTGGCCATCGCGCAGACGGTTGTCCAGCAGCAAGCTGTGTTCGCCATCGAAGCGGCCATACAGGTGCACGCGGCGGAAGGCGTTGTCCTGGTCCGCGGTCAACTGGGCCATGGCCTGGGGCGCCTCGGCCCGGCGCTCGGCATAGGTGGCCAGCAGCGTGCGCTTTTCCGTGGCGCGGCCGAGCTGCCAGCAGCCCAGCGCGATCAGCCCCGGCAGTAGCGCAAGCACCACCAGGGTGGGTACCCAGCCCGGGCGAAACGGCCTCATCGGTGCCTCGCCAGGTCGCTCGCTATACTTGTCCACATCACCGCATCCCCCCGGAGTATCGCCATGCTCAAGGCCGCGATTGTCCTGATGCTGTTGGCCACGATTGCCAGCCTGTTCAGTGGGCTGGTGTTTCTGGTCAAGGACGACGAAAACTCGACCCGCTTGTTGAAGGCGCTGACCGTGCGGGTGACCCTGGCAGCCCTGACCATCGGCCTGGTCGCTTGGGGCTTCATCAGTGGCCAGCTGGTTTCTCACGCCCCCTTCTGATCCTACGAGACACCTTGTAGGAGCGGCCTTGCGTCGCGATGGGCCGCGTAGCGGCCCCAAAGGCAGCCAATGCGGCCTATCAGAGGTATCGGCGGTCGCAGGATTGGGGCCGCTACGCGGCCCATCGCGACGCAAGGCCGCTCCTACAGGGACCGCGCCGTTTGTCAAAGCACGTACACAAAGATGAACAGCCCCACCCACACCACGTCGACGAAGTGCCAGTACCAGCTGGCGGCCTCGAAACCAAAGTGTTTGTCCGGGTTGAAGTGCCCGCGCAGGATGCGCAGGAACATCACGATCAGGATGATCGTGCCAAGTGTCACGTGGGCCCCGTGGAAGCCGGTCAGCATGAAGAACGTCGCGCCATAGATCCCCGAGCCCAGCGTCAGCCCCAGCTTGGTGTAGGCCTCGTGGTACTCGTAGGCCTGCAGCGCAATGAAGCTGGCCCCCAGGACGATGGTCAGCGCCATCCACAATTTCAGCGCACCGCGGTGGTCACGGCGCAGCGCATGGTGGGCAATGGTGATGGTCACGCTGGAGCTCACCAGCAGGATGGTGTTGATCAGCGGCAGGTGCCACGGATCGATCACTTCCTTGGGCGGCGGGAACAGTTTCGGGTCCGGCGTGTGCAGCAGCGGCCAGGTGAATTCGAAGGATGGCCACAGCATGTGCGCCACCCCTTTGGCCCCTTCACCCCCCAACCACGGCCCGGCCAGCACGCGCACGTAGAACAGCGCACCGAAGAATGCCAGGAAGAACATCACCTCGGAAAAGATGAACCAGCTCATGCCCCAGCGGAACGAACGGTCCAGCTGCGGGCTGTACAGCCCCGCGCGGCTCTCCCGCACCACCGAGCCGAACCAGCCAAACAGCATGTAGGCCAGGAACAATGCACCAACGAAGAAGATCAGCGGCCCGTGCGACTCGGGGTGGCCGGCCTTCATGTCGTTGAACCAGGTCCCCAGGCCGAACACCGTGATGAACATGCCGATGGTGGCGATGATTGGCCATTTGCTCTGCGCCGGGACGTAGTAGTGCTGGTGACTTGCCATTGCTGTTCTCCTTCCCTTAACGGGCGCCCTGGACGTCTTGGGCCGCAACGTGCGCGACCGGCGGGTGGCGAGCGGTGATGTCGAACAAGGTGTAGGCCAGTGTCAGGTGCTTCACGCTGGCCGGCAGGTCGCGGTCGACGATGAAGCGCACTGGCATCTCGATGCGTTCGCCGGGCTGCAGCACCTGCTGGGTAAAGCAGAAGCACTCGGTCTTGTGGAAGTACGCCGCGGCCTCGGCCGGGGTGATGCTGGGGATGGCCTGGGCACTCATTGGCCGGTCGGTCGGGTTGTGGGCGACGAAAATCATCTGGTTCACCGCTCCCGGGTTGACCTCCAGCTGATCGGCCGTGGAGTAGAAGTCCCAGACCATGTCGCTGGCATTGGTCGACATGAACTGCACCCGCACCGAACGCGTCGGGTCGGCAAGCTGGCTGCCTTCATACTGCCCGCCGGTCTTGCCATTGATGCCGAAGGCCTTGCACATCACGTCGTAGATCGGCACCAGGGCGAAACCGAAGGCGAACATCACCACCGTCAGCATCAGCAGGCGCAATACCAGGCGTTTCAACGACAGGCCATTCATGGCAGCGTTCCTATTTCACTTCCGGTGGTGTCTGGAAGGTGTGGTAGGGCGCAGGCGAGGGGATCGACCATTCCAGGCCCTCGGCGCCATCCCAAGGCTTGGCCGGCGCTGGCGCACCACCGCGGATGCACTTGATGACGATGAACAGGAAGAACACCTGCGTGGCACCGAACATGAAGGCACCGATCGAGGACACCATGTTGAAGTCGGCGAACTGCAGGTTGTAGTCGGGGATCCGCCGCGGCATGCCGGCCAAGCCGACGAAGTGCATGGGGAAGAACGCCATGTTCATGCCCACGAAAGACAGCCAGAAGTGCAGCTTGCCGAGGGTTTCGTCGTACATGTGGCCGGTCCATTTCGGCAGCCAGTAGTAGGCCGAGGCGAAGATCCCGAAGATGGCCCCGGGCACCAGCACGTAGTGGAAGTGCGCCACCACGAAGTAGGTGTCGTGGTACTGGAAGTCGGCCGGCGCGATGGCCAGCATCAAGCCACTGAAGCCGCCGATGGTGAACAGGATGACGAAGGCGATGGCGAACAGCATCGGGGTCTCGAAGGTGAGCGAGCCCTCCCACATGGTGCTGACCCAGTTGAACACCTTTACCCCGGTGGGGACGGCGATCAGCATGGTGGCGTACATGAAGAACAGCTCGCCGACCACCGGGATGCCGACCACGAACATGTGGTGGGCCCAGACGATGAACGACAGGAAGGCGATTGCGCCGGTGGCGTACACCATGGAGGTGTAACCGAACAGCGGCTTGCGCGAGAACGCCGGGATGATCGAACTGACCGCGCCGAAGGCCGGCAGGATCATGATGTACACCTCGGGGTGACCGAAGAACCAGAACACGTGCTGGAACAGCACCGGGTCACCGCCACCGGCGGCACTGAAGAAGCTGGTGCCGAAATGAATGTCCATCAGCATCATGGTCACTACGCCAGCCAGTACCGGCATCACGGCAATCAGCAGGAACGCGGTGATCAGCCAGGTCCAGACGAACAATGGCATCTTCATCAGGGTCATGCCCGGGGCACGCAGGTTGAGGATGGTGGCGATCACGTTGATCGCGCCCATGATCGAGCTGATACCCATCAGGTGGATGGCGAAGATGAAGAAGGTGACACTGGCCGGGGCATAGGTGGTGGACAGCGGGGCATAGAAGGTCCAGCCGAAATTCGGCCCGCCGCCCGGGCTGAACAAGGTCGAGACCAGCAGCAGGAAGGCCGCCGGCAGCAGCCAGAAGCTGAAGTTGTTCATCCGCGGCAGGGCCATGTCGGGTGCGCCGATCATCAGCGGGATCATCCAGTTGGCCAGGCCGACGAAGGCCGGCATCACCGCGCCGAACACCATGATCAGGCCGTGCATGGTGGTCATCTGGTTGAAGAACGCCGGCTCCACGATCTGCAACCCGGGCTGGAACAGCTCGGCGCGGATCACCATGGCGAACGAGCCACCGAGCAGGAACATGATGAAGCTGAACCACAGGTACATCGTGCCGATGTCCTTGTGGTTGGTGGTCAGCACCCAGCGCATCAGGCCCTTGGCCGGCCCGTGTGCATGCTCATGGCCGTGGGCGTGGTCGTCGATCACTGCACTCATGTCCTGCCTCCTGCAATCCGCTGATTGCCGCGAGTAACCCGGTTCATTGCGCTTCTGCCTGCTTCAGCGCCAGCACGTCCTTCGGCGTGACCATGTCGCCCTTGTTGTTGCCCCAGGCGTTGCGCTCGTAGGTGACCACGGCGGCGATATCGACCTCCGACAGCTGCTTGCCGAACGCCGCCATGGCGGTACCCGGCTTGCCATGGAAGACGATGCCCAGGTGGGCCTCCTTGGGCCCGGTAGCGATCTTCGAGCCCTTGAGCGCCGGGAACATCGGCGGCAGGCCCTGGCCTTCGGCCTGGTGACAGGCTACGCAGGTGGTGTGGTAGATCTTGTCGCCGCGCTCCACCAGCTCCTGCAGGGTCCATTCCTTGCTGGTCAGTTCCTTGAGCTTGGCGGCTTCGGCCTTGCGCTCGCCGAGCCAGGTGTCGTAATCGGCCTTGGACTTGACCTCGACCACCACCGGCATGAAGCCGTGATCCTTGCCGCACAGTTCGGTGCACTGGCCACGGTAGATGCCGGGCTTGTCGATGCGAGTCCAGGCTTCGTTGACGAAACCGGGGATGGCATCACGCTTGACCGCAAACGCCGGCACCCACCAGGAGTGAATGACGTCGGCAGCGGTGACCAGGAAGCGCACCTTGGCGCCGACCGGCAGTACCAGCGGCTGGTCGACTTCGAGCAGGTAGTGCTCGTCCTTGGGTGCTTGGTTATGGATCTGGTCGGCAGGGGTGGCCAGGTTGCTGAAGAACTCCACGTCCTGGCCAAGGTATTTGTAGTGCCACTTCCACTGGTAGCCGGTGACCTGGATGTCGATGTCCGGCTCACTGGCGTCGTAGATGTTGATCAGGGTCTTGGTGGCCGGTATGGCCATCGCCACCAGAATCAGGAAAGGGACTACGGTCCAGAGGATTTCCACCCAGGTATGCTCGTGGAAATGCGCAGCCTGCTGGCCGGTGGAGCGGCGGTGGATGACCATCGACCAGAACATCGCGCCAAACACAACCACGCCGATGATCACGCAGATCCAGAAGATGGTCATGTGCAGGTCGAAGACGGCGTTGGAGACTTCCGTCGCCCCTGGGTGCATGTTCACGGTCCAGGCAGCGTTGGCCTGAGCAAAAACCGACCACAACAGGAGGCCCATCCAGACATGTGGATGTCGCATCATTGCGGGTTCCCCTTCTCGTTCTTGTTGTCCCGGAGGCGTGGCCTGCGGCAAGAGGGAACGGCGGTCAAGACTGCTGGCTTCGACGACCGAGCCCCTGCTAAAAGCAGTTGGGCCTCATCAACGAATCACGTTCACCGGGAGTATAGACAGCGACCAATGGCACGCAACGACACCCGTGAAATGAACTTCATGAAATGCCCGATCACCCCGGAAAACCGCGCACTTGACGGGGCATGGCGCGATAATGGCATTTCGATATGCCGGAGCATGCACAGCGTCGCGCCACTTATAACAAATGCGTCTTAGGTATTCTGTATACCGAGCTAATTTAGTGTCTTCCGTTTGAAACGTAACGTCCCTGGAGTTGTCATGAACATCGCTGCTGTACGCGAGCAGATTAGCCAAGCCCACGATCACGAAAGCCGTACCGGCCAGCTGAAAAAGCGTCTCGAGATACAACTGCCCCACCTGCATCCCTCGATCCAACTGCCTGAGCAGGACGCCCAGGGTACTTTGGCGCGCTTCGTCAGAGCCTACATCGACCAGGTACCGGAATTGCTGGAGGCGGCACACGAGGTCGCCCGTGAAGCCGGTATCGAATCGCAGATCACCCCTGTACTGAAGATTGCCGAGGCTTATTTCCTGCAGCCGCCAAGCATGGTGCAAGGGCATGTGGGGCTGGATTGCCTGCTGGATGAAGCCTACCTGGCTCACCGCCTGGTGGAGGAGGTCAACGACCTGTACATCCGCCATTTCAAGCAACCGCTGATACCTGTGGATACCACCGTGGCCAACCTGGTCGCCCACCAGTTGATTGGTGAAACCTTCGCCAACCAGCTGGATGAGGTGGTGCATCATTCGGTGGATCAGATGCTCGACGACGAGAGCTTCGCCAGCGAATCGGTGGAAGCCTATCGCGCAGCCCTGAGCAGCCCGCAGACAGGCGCGGCCTGGAAGCGCTGGCCGTGCCTGTCCCGTCAGTTGAACGTGGCGTTCGGCCAGACAGGCGCCTGACCCGCACGACCGTCCGGGGAAGGCGGTCCTTCTGCTGCCCATTCGGGCTCATCGCTACTGTCATCCCGCCGTCTGAAGGCGGCGCTTTACTATTTCAAGGTGATGACAATGACGATCAGAAGAAACCGAATGTTCACGGACCTGCTGCGTGGTACCTATGGCACGATATGGGGCAACTGGGGCCTCAACCCATCGATCAAGCCTGGCGCCGTCGGCATCGTCGATTCCGATTCCGGCGACTTCAAGCTGGTCGCCGATGCCCTGCCCGGCGTCGAGGTCAGCAAGAATCTGCAGAGCCGCAAGTGGGACTTCAAGTCCAGTGGCGTGACCTGCAGGAGCGTCAGCGCCAAAGGGCAGGGAGTGATCCTCGATCCGGGCACGGGGGTCGAGGTCAAACCGGATGCCGCACTGGAGTGGACCTTCGACAAGGAAAATGCCATTACCTCCGAGTTTGCCATCGCCGGTGAGCACAGCATCTGCAACCTTTGCGTGCTGGACGATCAGTACGAATGGCTGCTTGCCCAGGCACGCAAGGTGAACATGGCAACCAGCGCCGGTATATCGGAAGGTTTTGGCGTCGTCACCTCGGTGGTCTACGCCAGCAGTGGCCTGAATGCGGTGTCAAAGAAGAGCAAGGCAAGCTTCACCGTTGCCGGCAGCGCGACTGGCCTGAACCGGTTGCTCGGTGAAGAGGGCATTTCGGGCAACGGCAAGGCGAGCTACCTGTTCACCAGCAACTCAAGTGAAGTCGAGACACACACCCTGCCGGCCAAAAGCGGTGAAGTGGCAACAGCCCCCCTGCCTGTGGCCTATTACTTCGCATCGTACGCAGGCAGCCGGGTGTTGATTCCGAGCTGGGTCGGCAAGATCGGCGTATTGAACCTGCATGTCGACAGCAAGGCCTCGTCTCTGACTACCTACGTCACCAAAGTCACACTCGCCTACCAGACGCCCTCTGGCCCTGTGGAACATTCCAGCACCGTAATCGGCGGTAGCTCGGCGAGCTTTGGCGATATCCCGCTGACAGCCACCGAGATGGTGCTGACAGCGGAATTCGTCAACATCGGCGCCAATACCCGCAAATCGCTGAAGTGGAACACCCCCGCCACCGAGTGGCTGGGTGGCACCCGTACGGTCAACCTGACCGGTACCTGGCCGGGTTCACCAGAGATGATCGAGGTGAAGAACTGACCTCAGGCACCCGCCACGCTTCGCAGACGTCCCTCCACCCTGCGCTTGAGCCCTCGTTGTTCAATGCGCAGGATCGAGCCACTGGTTCTGCTCCAGTCCTCCAGCAGCTCCAGGCAGGAGTGGTCGATGTAGGTCAGGTTGGCCAGCGGCACATGCAACGTAGTCCCCGCAGGCACGCTATCGAGTACCTGGGTCAGGGCAGGTACCTTGAGGAAGGTTGCCGCACCGCTCAGGCGTAACTCCATATGGCCGCTGGTCTCGAGCTGGGCGAGGCTGATCTTCAGGCGTGCCGCCTTGAAGGCCAGCTTCAGCAGCGTCAGGGCAAAGCCCAGCAACACCCCGGTCAACAGGTCGGTAAAGATGATCGTCACGGCTGTTGCCACATAGGTGAACATCGGCATCCTGCCGTAGCGGCTCAGGCCGCGCAGGGCCTTGAAGTCGACCAGCTTCACGCCGGTGTACACCAGCACGCCCGCCAGGCTCGCCACCGGAATCTGCTGCAGCACGCTGCCCAGAGCCACGACGAACGCCAACAACCATGCGCCATGCAGAATGGCCGAAGCCCGTGTTTGTGCACCTGCCTGTACGTTGGCCGAGCTGCGTACGATGACGCCAGTCATTGGCAGCGCGCCCAGCAACCCGCAAAGCATGTTGCCAATCCCTTGTGCCGAGAGCTCACGGTCGAAGTCTGAACGTTGCCCGCTATGCATGCGATCCACCGCAGCGGCGGACAACAAGGTTTCGGCGCTGGCGATGAAGGCCAATGCGAAAGCGGCCACCAGCAGGGACGGATCGGCCAGCTTCATGAGGTCATCGGGGCGGATCCAGTCGATGGCTTCGGTCAGGTCCGTCGGCACCTGTACCCGGTTCACCGGCAGTGCCAGCCACATGGCGATAACCGTCATCGCTGCCACGCCCAACAAGGCACCGGGAACGAAACGCAGCTTGCGCGGCCGCAAGCGCTCCCACCCCCACATGATGGCGATGGTACCCAGCCCGAGTGCACCGGCTTGCCAACCAGAGCCCGCATTCTCCACCGGCAGGGCAGCCGCCACGGTCGAAGGAAATTCCACCAGGTTCTGCAGGCCCGAAGGCTGCGGTGTTGTGTCGAACATCACATGCACCTGGGACAGCACGATCAGCACACCGATACCTGCGAGCATGCCGTAAACAACCGCCGGGGCGGTGACACGGAACCAGCACCCCAGGCGCAGGCGCCCGGCCAGCAATTGCAGCAGGCCAGCCAGCAGCAAGATCGGCCCGAGCATGGCCATGCCATGCTGGCGCACCAGTTCGAACACCAGCACGGCCAGGCCAGCGGCCGGGCCACTCACCTGCAGCGGCGAGCCAGCGAGGAAACCCACGACGATGCCGCCGATGATGCCGGTAATCAGGCCTTTGGCCGGCGGCATCCCCGAAGCGATTGCAATACCCATGCATAACGGCAGGGCTACCAGGAAGACCACCACCGACGCCAGCAACTCACGCGGCAGGGCCGCTTTCAACTGTGTAATGTTCACCGTTGTTTCTCCTTTCTCTGTCACACAGCCATTCCCCTGGCCATGGGCACGTTTGCCCCTGACAAGCGCGCAGGCGCGGGCCGCCAGCAGGCATGCCGGCAGGGCAGTCAGGGAATTCAGGGCAGCCGAAAGCCGCGCCACACCCCAGCAGGGTGCAGCCGGCTATCAAGGTTCCAGCGGGTGGATGGGTCGCTTAGTAGCGGCCTCTCGGAGTAGCGCAGGGGACCGGCTCGCCAGCGGCAAGCGGCAGGAAGCTGTCGCTGGCAGCGTCGTAGGCTTCGATCTTGCTGGTCTCGATGTCGTAGACCCAGCCATGGATAAACAGCTCACCGGCTGCCAGGCGCGAAGCCACCGAAGGGTGAGTGCGCAGGTGATGCAACTGAGCGATGACGTTTTCCTTGGTCAGCACTTGCATCGTTTCGTGTTCGCTACCGCACGAACAGTTGTTCTCGACCACGGTGCGGGCCACTTCGGCGTGGCGCAGCCAGGCGGAAACGGTCGGCATCTTGGTCAGCGATTGCGGGTTGAGCACTGCACGCATTGCGCCGCAGTCAGAGTGGCCACAGACGATGATGTGGTGCACTTTCAACGCCAGCACCGCGTACTCGATAGCGCTGGAAACGCCGCCATTCATCTGGCCATAAGGCGGTACTACGTTACCGACGTTACGGGTCACGAACAGGTCGCCTGGCGAACTCTGGGTGATAAGCTCGGGAACGATGCGCGAGTCGGCGCAGGTGATGAACATGGCACGTGGGGTTTGCGCGGTGGCGAGCTTCTTGAATAGCTCTTGCTGCTCGGGGAAAACGTCATGGTGAAAACGCAGGAAGCCGTCGACGATGTGCTTAAGGGCGGCATCGGCGCTCTCCGCGGGGACCTGCGGAACAACCTTGGATGGGTCCTTGATGGGCATGATTCATCCTCTTGACGGTGTGTAGGTAAATCCATTTTACCGGTGAAAGATTTTGGCTATGCAGGGTTTTAGATGACGCGCATGGGCCATAGATCACAGTCGCTGCAAACTGATTTGCTACGCTAGCGGGGAAAACTTAACTGAAACTTAATTCGACAGCTCTAGAACGGCCGTTCCAGAACAAAGAGGCGGGAATTGAATAATAGCAAAAAACCATCAACTGCCAAGAGCCATTACCACAATTATTTGCTTGCATGAGTCTCACTGAGGGTTTGCAACGTGCGCTTTTCCCACTAGAACAGTGCCATCTGTCCACCGGGCGGGCAGAACGCCGAGCAATCCAGCGCCTGCGCTTCCCGTCCCTCGAAGTCCAGCCGTTTCATGGCCTTGGCGAACCGCTGCGCCAGTAAATCAGCGAACACCCCTTCACCGCGCATGCGCGCACCAAACCGGCTGTCATACAGCTCACCACCACGGCTCTGACGGATCAGGCTCAGGACGTGTGCCGCCCGTTGCGGGTAATGGTCCTGCAGCCACTGTTCGAACAACGGCGCCACCTCCAGCGGCAGCCGCAGCATCATGTAGGCCGCACTCTGTGCACCGGCCTCCCGGGCCGCTTCGAGCAGGTGCTCCAACTCACTGTCGTTGATCATCGGAATCATCGGTGAACACAGCACACCTACCGGCACGCCGGCCTCGCGCAATACGCGAATGGCACGCAACCTTGCCTTGGGCGAGGCCGCACGCGGCTCGAGCACCCGCTTGAGGCCATCGTCCAGGGTTGTCAGGCTGATCATCACCCGTGCCAGGCGCTGGCTGGCCATTTCGGCCAGCAGGTCGAGGTCGCGCAAGACCAGCGCGCCTTTGGTGACGATGGTCACCGGGTGGCGAAAGCGCAGCAGCACTTCGAGCAGGCGACGGGTCAACATCTGTTCCCGCTCGATTGGCTGGTATGGGTCGGTATTGGAGCCCAGGTTGATCGGCGCGCAGACATAACCCGGCTTGCTCAGTTGTTGCGCCAGCACCTCGGCAGCGTTGGTCTTGGCGATCAGCTTGGTCTCGAAATCCAGGCCGGGGGAAAGGTCCCAGTAAGCATGCGAAGGACGGGCGTAGCAGTAGATGCAGCCATGCTCGCAACCGCGGTAAGGATTGATCGAACGGTCGAAGGGCAGGTCGGGCGAGGTATTGCGGCTGATTACCGACTTGGCCATCTCGACCCGCACCTCGGTGCCCTGGGTTTGCGGCACCTCCTGGTACCAGCCGTCATCCTCCGCCACCGAATGGCTCGGGGCGAAACGGTTATACGGATTGTGCGCCGTACCACGGCCCTTTGGCGGTGCTGGATGAATCATGGCCCTACCTCGACACTGTATCCATACACAGTAAAGGGTGCGCCACGATCTTTCCAGCACCTCTGGTCAGCACACCTTCACGCCAAACCATGCCAGCGCAGGAATGCCGTAGGGCTCGCCTGTCGGCCAAGGAATGCCTCGATGCCTTCGCGCAATGGCCGCGATGCCCCTGGCGCGAACAGCGCCTCCTGCAGTTCACGGCCAGTCGCCCGGTCCAGCAGCCCTGCCGCTTCAAAGCGGGTGAACAGGTCGAAGGCGTGCACATCCGACCACAGGTACGCGTAATAGCCTGCATCGTAGCCATTCACCAGGTGGTCGAAGGCATGCGCCGGGTGCTCGAAGCCTGCCAGGGGCCAATAACCGCAACGCTCGCGAGCCTGCTCCAGGCGTTGCTCGAGCGTCCTGCCGTCGTTTGGCGTGGCATGCAGGTCCAGATCGAACAGCGCCAGGCTCAGATCACGCGCAATCTCTTCCACGCCTTGCTGGCGCAAGCGATACAGACATTCACCGACCCGCGCACGGTCAAGCGGCCTGCCATCCAGCTGGTGCGACGAGATCGCCACCAGGTAATCCGCGTCCCAGACCCAGCGCTCGAACAACTTGCCGACCAGTTCCACGCCATCGGTACCGAGTTCGGTAACGTTGGACATCACATGATTGGTCGTGCGCACCAGCAAATGGTGCAGGGCGTGGCCGAACTCATGGAACAGCTTGCGAAGCGACAGGTGGTCGAGCAACGGCTGGTCACCCGGCAACGCTTGCGGCACGTCACTGAAGACTACCACCGAGGCCGCCTGGTAGATCCCTTCGGCATCGACCCGGCGGTTGCGTATATAGGTGGTGAACACCGAGTCAGGCTGCTTGCCAGCATGCTGTACGGCATCCAGGTAGAGGAAACCGATGAAGGCGTTGTCCTGCCACACTTCGAACGGCTGCACGCTGTCATCCCAGGTGGCCAGCGGCCTGGGCTGCAACACTACGCCCAACAGCTGCTCCGCCAACTGTTGCAACGCAGTGACGACGGCATTGAGCGGGAAGTATTCGCGCAGGGTTTCGGTGGTGAGAACAGCAGTGTGCCCTGCCTCGAGGTAGGCAATGTCCCAGGGCTGCACAGGCGCCAGCCCTTGGGCAGCCGCCCGGCGTTCGATTTCCGCGCGCCGTTGCAACATGCCAGGGCGGACTTGGTCCGCCAGGTGGCGAAGAAAGCCCCGTACCTCGTCCACCGCGCCCGCACTCTTCACCAGCAGGCTTTGCTCCAGATGGCTGGCGAAGCCAAGCAAGCGCGCCTTTTCGTCAAGCCACGTCGCCAGTTGCTGCAAGTGCAAGCGATTATCCTGCCCAGGCTCGTCACTGACCCCGCGGGCATGGTAAGCGCGATACACACGCTCACGTAACGGGCGGTTACTGGCGTACTTGAGCGCGTCATCAGTGGCCACGCTTTCACAGGCGATCAACCAGCCCGACTCCCCTGCTTCCCGCGCGCGTTCGGCCCATTCATCGCGCACCCGCTGCGGGATGCCGCTCAGCTCGGTTTCATCGGTGATGCTCAAACCTGGCCGGTTGATATTGGCGCGGAAAGCCTCGCGTGCAGTGCCGATTTGCGCCTGCAGTTGGGCCAGGCGCGCCTTGCCGGCGGCGTCGAGCTTCGCACCATTGGCGTTGAACTTGTCCAGATGCCAGCGCAAGGTCGCGCGTTTGCGGGCATCCAGCTGCTTGCCGATATCGCTGTTGGCAAGGCGCTCATACAGCGCCTGCAGCGCAGAGTTGGCGAACTTCTGGTCGAAGCGTGCCGTAACCCTGCCATAAAACCCGATAATGGCATTGGCCCAGTCATCATCCCGGCCAACCAGGGGTGAAGCGGCGTACAGCACTGACAGCAGCTGGGCATCCAGGCCATCCACCGCCAACACCATGTCATCCCAGGTAGGCATCGCCTTCTGGTCGCGGATGATGCGGTCGATGCCTTGCTCATGTGCCAACAGCACATGCGCGAAGGCAGCAGCCATGTTTTCCAGGGTGATCGCCGAATAATCGACGGGGATATGGCTATTTTGCAGAAGCGGGTTGTCCATGACGCTACACCTTGCTCGTAGTGGGGAGCAGGGGAGCTTGCAGGGTTGCTGCGCGGCACGAGGCCTGACTATCTACCACCCGGGCATGCGCCCGGGCGGCACTGCGGCTTCAGTCAGCCGGTTTCTTCAGCTTCGGGTTGGGGAAGAACTGCACGGTCTGAACCTTGGCGGGCGCCGCTTTCGGTGCCAGCTGGTTGACCCGCGTGCCGAGTTCCTTCGGCACCGACAGGCCCTGCTCGTTGAGGGTGTCGGTAAAGCCGCAGGCCACGCACTCGCGGTGCGGTACGCCGTCTTCGTTCCACATCATCAACTTGTCGGTCTCGCTGCATGCCGGGCACACCGCGCCGGCAATGAAGCGCTTCTTGGTCTTGTTCACGGCTACCTCACTCATGCTGCAGCGTCCTCGCTCAGGCCACTGTGGCGCAGCAAGGCATCGATGGAAGGTTCACGGCCACGGAAGTCGACGAACAGCACCATCGGCTCGCGCGAACCGCCGCGAGCCAGAATCGCCTCGCGGAAGGCGCGACCGGTCTCGGCATTCAGCACGCCCTCTTCCTCGAAGCGCGAGAAGGCATCGGCAGACAGCACTTCGGCCCACTTGTAGCTGTAGTAGCCGGCTGCATAGCCGCCCGCGAAGATGTGCGCAAAGCTGTTGGGGAAGCGGTTGTACGCCGGCGGGCGCATCACCGACACCTCGTCACGTACGCCTTCGAGTACCTGAAGCACACTGCGACCATCGCCATGGCTGGCGTGCAGTTCGAAGTCGAACAGCGAGAACTCCAGCTGGCGCACCATCATCATGCCCGACTGGAAGTTCTTCGCCGCCAGCATCTTGTCCAGCAGGTCCTGCGGCAGAGGCGCACCGGTTTCAAAGTGGCCGGATATCAGCGCCAGGCCTTCAGGTTCCCAGCACCAGTTTTCCATGAACTGGCTGGGCAGCTCGACAGCGTCCCAGGCCACGCCATTGATACCGGAAACACCGGCATGCTCGATGCGGGTCAGCAAGTGGTGCAGGCCGTGACCGAACTCGTGGAACAGCGTGGTCACTTCATCATGGGTCAGCAAGGCCGGCTTGCCGGGCGCAGCCGGGGTAAAATTGCAGACCAGGTTGGCCACAGGGCTCTGCAGGCGGCCATCGGCCGTGCGGCGACGGTCACGGGCGCCGTCCATCCAGGCACCGCCACGCTTGTTGGCGCGAGCGTACAGGTCGAAGAAGAAGCGGCCGATGTGCTGGCCGTTTTCCTTGATCTCGAACAGGCGCACGTCCGGGTGCCAGCTGTCGAAGCCCTTGAGTTCGGCAATTTCGATGCCGTACAGGCGCTGAACGATGCTGAACAGACCACCCAGCACCTTGTCGATCGGGAAGTAGGCGCGCAGGGCCTCCTGCGACACGTTGTAGCGCTGTTCACGCAGCTTTTCGCCGAAGTAACCGGCGTCCCAGCTGGCCAGCTCGGGGCAGCCCTGCTCGGCGGCATAGGCCTTGAGCTGCGCCAGGTCCTGTGCGGCGAACGGCTTGGAACGCTTGGCCAGGTCGCGCAGGAAGCTCAGCACCTGGTCGCTGGACTCGGCCATCTTGGTGGCCAGGCTCAGTTCGGCGTAATTTTTGTAACCCAGCAGTTCGGACAACTCCTGGCGCAGGGCGAGGATTTCCTGCATCACCGGGCCGTTGTCGAACTGACCGGCATTCGGGCCCTGATCCGAGGCACGGGTGCAGTAGGCGGCATACAGCTCTTCGCGCAAGGCGCGGTCATCGGCGTAGGTCATCACCGCGTAGTAGCTGGGGAACTCCAGGGTGATCAGCCAGCCGTCGAGCCCCTTGGCCTGGGCTGCTGCCGCCATCTGCGCCTTGGCCGAGTCGGTCAGGCCGGCCAGTGCGGCTTCGTCGGTGACGTGCTTGGTCCAGGCTTGGGTAGCGTCGAGCAACTGGTTGGAGAAGCGGCTGCCCAGCTCGCTGAGCTTGCTCTGCACTTCGGCGTAGCGCTGCTGCTTGTCCGCCGGCAGGTCGATACCCGACAGGCGGAAGTCACGCAGGGCATGCTCGAGGATAGTCTTCTGCGCCACGTCGAAGCCGGCAGCCTCCGGGCTGTCGATCAGCGCCTGGTAGGCTTCGAACAGCGCTCGGTTCTGCCCAAGTTCGGTAGAGTAGGCGCTAAGCGCCGGCAGGCATGACTCATAGGCCTCACGCAGCTCGGGGCTGTTGCACACCGCATTGAGGTGGCTGACCGGGCTCCAGGCGGCGCCCAGGCGATCGTTCAATTCGTCCATGGCCAGCACCAGGCCAGCCCAGGTAGGGTTCTTGCCCTGCTTTTCGAGGATCTCGGCAATGGCTTTACGGTTGTCGGCCAGGATCGCTTCGATCGCCGGCAACACGTGTTCGGCACGGATTTGCGAGAAGGGCGGCAGATCGTAGGACTGCAGAAGCGGGTTGTTCGCACTCACGGTTTGGATACCTTGGCAGAAGAAACACTGGCCCATCTTAATTACAATCGACGCCGACCGCAGCAGGCAGCCTGCCTATCGGCACAGATGAGAGACGCTATCATGGCCATCCGAAGCTTCCAGCAACACACTCCGAAAGTTGGACCACGGGCCTTCGTCGACCGTTCGGCGATCGTGCTGGGCGACGTGGAAATCGGCGAGGACAGCTCGGTGTGGCCGCTGACCGTGGTGCGCGGCGACATGCACCGTATCCGCATCGGCGCACGCACCAGCGTGCAGGACGGCAGTGTCCTGCACATCACCCACGCCAGCACATATAACCCTGACGGCTTCCCGCTGATCATCGGCGACGAAGTGACCATCGGCCACAAGGTCATGCTGCATGGCTGCACCCTGGGCAACCGCATCCTGGTCGGCATGGGCAGCACCATCATGGACGGCGCCATCGTCGAGGACGAAGTGATCATTGGTGCCGGCAGCCTGGTACCGCCGGGCAAGCGCCTGGTCAGTGGCTACCTGTACATGGGTAGCCCGGTGAAACAGGCCCGGCTGCTGAACGACCAGGAGCATGCGTTCTTTGCCTACAGCGCCAGCAACTATGTGAAGCTCAAGGACCAGCACCTGGCCGAAGGCTACGATCAACCTGAATGACCGCATTCGCGGGCTTGCCCGCTCCCACAGGTCTAGTGGAGTATTCAAGGCCAGCGCTGTACCTGTGGGAGCGGGCGAGCCCGCGAAGAAGGCCACGCAGCACTCAAGTGGAACCTATGTAAATGCACCAGCAGAACATCCTCTTCGACCTCGACGGCACCCTGACCGACCCGCGCCAGGGCATCACCCGCTCGATCCAGTACGCCTTGGCCAAGCTGGGCATCGACGAGCCGGACCTGGCCCGCCTCGAACACTTTATCGGCCCGCCCTTGCTGCAGGCATTCATGCAGTTCTATGGCTTCGACGAGGCCAAGGCCTGGGAGGCGGTGAACTTCTACCGGGAACGCTTCCGCGTCACCGGCCTGTATGAAAACCTGGTGTTCGAAGGTGTGCCGGAACTGCTCGCAGCCCTGAATGGCCAAGGCCGCACCCTGTACATCGCTACCTCCAAGCCCTGGGAGTTCGCCCGTGAAATTGCCCGTCACTTCGCTTTCGACCACCATTTCAAGGTGATCTATGGCAGTGAACTGGATGGCACACGCACCAACAAGGTCGAGCTGATTCGCCACCTGCTGGACGAAGAGGGGCTGGACCCGGCGCAGACGCTGATGATCGGCGACCGCAAGCATGACCTGATCGGTGCGCGCAGCAACGGCTTGCAGGCGGTGGCGGTGGGGTATGGGTTTGGCAGCCGGGAGGAGTTGATGGCGGAGGAGCCGGCCTATCACTTTGCAACCTTGGCCGAAATGCATCGAGCGTTTCTCGAGGCTTGAGGGCCATGGGGCTGCTTTGCAGCCCATCGCGACACAAGGCCGCTCCTACCAGGACCGCGTAGGCTTTGCATCGCGATGGGCCGCAACATCTGATGGGTTGATCATCAACCGCTGCAACGTCGCTTTGCGCTCCTCGATCGGCAGCTGTCCCAACTGCTCCACCCGCTGATAAAACCGCGCCCAGTCCCCACCCACCTCGCGGAACAGTGCTGCGAACGCTGGCACCCACTGGTCATACAGCCCGAACGGCAACAGCTTGGCATTGTTCATCGGCCCATACATCCAGGCGTCGTAACGCTTGTCGCCGCCCCACTGGCCGTCACGCAGCAGCCGGTACTCCCGCCGCAACCGCTCGAACTCGGCCTGCTTGGCCACGCGCTTTTGCGCATCGTCCAACGGCTGGGCATAAATGGCCTGCAACCGCTCGCGGCTGGCCAGTACGAGCCGGATGAACTGGTCACGCTGCGGCCCCTGGGCCTGGTCAACCGCTGCAAGCCCACGCGCCACGCGCCATTGCCGCGTGCCCTCCTGCTCGACGAAGGAGGCGAATGACTCGTTGAACTCGGTGTCGTCCTGCACATAGAAGCGCTGGTGGGCCAGTTCATGGAAGATCAACGTGGCCAGGCGCTCATCGCCCCAGCCAACCATCGACGACAGGATCGGGTCATCGAACCAGCCCAGGGTCGAATAGGCTTCCACGCCGCTCACGTACACGTCCATGCCGTCCTGCCGCATCAACGCCGCCGCCCCGCGTGCCGCCCCCAGCTGGTAGTAACCGCGATACGCCACGCAGCCGGTGATCGGGAAGCAGTGCGTGACCGGCTGCAGTGACAGCTCGGGAGTGGCGAACACATTCCACACCACAAAGGGCCGGCCAAGCTCCACGTACACCCGGTAGCTACGGTTGTCCGGCAATTTCAGCTGCTGGCTGGCAAACGCGCGTGCCTGCTCGGCATGCGTCAGTCGCTCACGCAACTTCGGCGAGGTAGCAGGGTCGGCCACTACTCGCTCCACCGACTGACGGGCACGCAGCAGTTGCCACTGGCCTTCGGCCAACTGCCCGTAATAGGTCGTACTGGCACAACCGTTCAGCAGGAGCGCGGCAAGCGGGGGAACCAAACGGGTGAAAAAGCGGTCGAGTGCCCCAGGGCCCGAGCGCTGAACAAGAAAAAATCGAAGCATCCGGTAGGTCAGACTCGCTCTAGGCCGTTTCACTTCAAGACTATCTCGCCAAGGGGGAGTTTCGCCATGCGCGCACTGTTGGTTGCCGGCTCACTGTTGCTGATATCCGCCTGCTCGACCCTGCCGGACCCGGACCCGAACCAGGCCTGGATCGACCTCACCCCCTACGACAACACCTCGCTGCATGCGCTGCAGGTCGATGAACGAGACTGGGCCGACAGCCGTTATTTCGAAGTGCCGCCCGGCAGCCATGAGCTGACCGTGCGCTACCAGTTCCCGGTTACCCCCAGCAATATCGGCCCGGTCGACGAGCCGCTGTGGCGCGACTGCCAGGTCAAGCTGACCTTCAAGGACTTCAGCGCCGGCCAGCGCTACCAGCTGCAGGCTGGCAGTATCGGTTTCCGCCCCTGGATCAAGCTCTACGACCATCAGCAAAAGCTGGTCGGCCAGGGCCTGCCCGCTGGCTGTCAGCACAGCTGACACGCACGAATGGCGCTATGCTTGTAGCGTGTAATTCGCAAGCGGGAGTCTTGCCATGCGCCAGCCCATGATGCTGATAGCCCTCAGTACACTGGGGGCCTGCGCCAGCCCCTTGCCGCCCGTCGACCCCAAGCAGGCCTGGGTCGACCTCTACACCACCACCCCAGGCAGGGTCATCATGGCCGACCGCCTCGACGGAAAACGACTGGATGACGGCCGTTACTTCCAGATGACGCCGGGCAAGCACGAACTGGTCGTGCGCTTCGATTACGAAATCTACTCCGGCGGCATCACCACCGATCCCAGGGACCGAACTTGCTACCTGACCGTGCGCTTCGACAACTTCAAGGCCGGGGAACGCTATCGCCTGGAGGCACGCGCACCCGTGATGGAGCCGCAAGTACGGCTGTATGACGGCAACCGCAAGGTGGTGGTCAACGAACCTAGCGAAGTATTCTGCATTCCGTGATCACGGGCTGCTGCACGGCCCCCGGGGCTAGGACCTACTGGTCATTCTTCTGGTAGATGATCTTCTTGCTGCCTCCATCACAGGTCCCGACGACCATGCTCGGGTCTTTCACTTCGCTGTTGGGCACGATTTCCAGGGTGTAGGAGGGAACCCCCTGGGCCTGTATCTTGGTCTCGATCTCGGCCTTGAGCTCCTCGCACGGCTTCACCGCCGCCAGCGCAGAGGTGGCGACCAGGGAAGCCAACACGGTGATTGCTACGCGAATCATGAAACGGCTCCTGAAAGGGGCAGCATGCTGCCGACGCTGTCTAGACTACAGCAAACCGCCCTCATTGCACCGTTTCAGCCCACCAGTGCCGCATCCAGGCTGATCCTGGCGTTCAGTACCTTGGATACCGGGCAGCCCGCCTTGGCCTTGTTGGCGATATCCAGGAACTGCGCCTCGCTTGCTCCGGGGACCTTGGCCCGCAGTACCAGGTGCACGGCGGTAATGGCAAAGCCATCAGGCTGCTTGTCGAGGGTCACCTCGGCGGCAGTGTCGATCCGCTCGGCAGTCAGCCCCGCTTCGCCCAGCATCATCGACAACGCCATCGAGAAGCAGCCGGCATGTGCTGCGCCGATCAGCTCTTCCGGATTGGTGCCGGGCGAGCCTTCGAAACGGGTATTGAAACCGTAGGGGTTCTGCTTGAGCGCGCCGCTTTCCGTGGAGAGCAGGCCTTTGCCGTCCTTCAGGCCACCTTGCCAGATCGCCGATGCTGTCTTTTTCATGCTACCTCCTGGTCACTGGTTCATACCTACCGGTTCAGAGGCCTGTCGCGTCTGCCAAGTTCAGCGCAATCTGACCACAGGCATTGAATCCAACGAATGCGCCCATACAGAGTCAAAAAGGCCTCTGGCCAACCATTCCTGCGGAGGCACCATGACCCAGTTGCGTGACCTGAAAATATCCACCCTCGATCTGGTGCCCGTGCGCGCCGACGCCGGCCCGGCCCAGTCGCTACGCAACTCGCTGGACCTGGCGCAACACGTCGAACGCTTTGGCTACCATCGCTTCTGGGTAGCCGAACACCACAACATGGACGGCATTGCCAGTTCCGCCACTGCGGTGCTGATCGGTTACCTGGCCGGTGGTACTTCGAGCATTCGCGTGGGCTCTGGCGGGGTCATGCTGCCCAACCATGCACCGCTGGTGATCGCCGAACAGTTCGGCACCCTGGCCAGCCTGTATCCAGGGCGCATCGACCTGGGCCTGGGCCGTGCCCCGGGCTCCGACCAGATGACCGCCTACGCCCTGCGCCGCGACCGTGCTGGCGGCCCGGACGATTTCCCGGACGACGTCGAGGAGTTGTCGCGCTACCTCGGCCCGCGCACCGATGACCAGAAAGTGATTGCGGTGCCAGGGCACGACACCGAAGTACCGATGTGGCTGCTTGGCTCCAGCCTGTTCAGTGCCCAGCTGGCTGGTATGCGCGGCATGCCCTATGCCTTCGCCTCACACTTCGCGCCGCGCTACATGCACGAGGCGATCCGCGTGTACCGCAACCACTTCAAGCCGTCGACCACGCTGGACAAGCCGTACGTGATGCTGGGTATTCCGATGGTCGTGGCGGAAACCGACGAGAAGGCCGAATACCTGGCCACTTCGGTGTACCAGCGTATCCTGGCGCTGATCCGCGGGCAGAGCCTTATGCAGAAGCCGCCGGTGGCAAGCATGGAGGGCCTGTGGCTACCGCATGAGCGGGATGCGGTGGGCAGTTTCCTGGGCCTGGCGATGATTGGCAGCCCAGAGAAAGTGCGGGCCAAGGTGGAAGTGCTGCTGGAGCAGACCGGGGCGGATGAGCTGATCTTTACCTGTGATCTGTACGAGCATGCCGACCGGGTGCGGTCGTACGAGCTGCTGGCGCAGGCCCTCAGGGCCGAGTGACCTCCTGCGCCGGCAATCCCGGCGCGGTTACCTGTAGGAGCGGCCTTGTGTCGCGAAGGGCTGCGAAGCAGCCCCGGCTATTGTGCACCTGCGCTGAAATCCTGGGGCTGCTTCGCAGCCCTTCGCGACACAAGGCCGCTCCTACAGGGACAGCGCCACGTTCAAGCCTATCTGGCCGACGAAGACGCCAGGCCGTCAGCCACGGCGGTACACGATCTCCTTGGTGCCGGCCTCGCAGCTACCAATCACCTTGCCCGCCGGTTCGCCCTTCTTCACCACCTCCAAGGTGTATCCCTGAACACCTTTGGCATCCAGCTTGGCTGTAATCTCCGCCTTCAGTTCCTCGCAGGGCTTGCCTGCTGCCAGCGCCCCACCGGCCAGGCTCATCAGGCCCAGCACCAGAATCAGCTTGCTCATCGATCGCTTTCCTTGTGCAGATGAAATCAGAAGGGCGCCTGCCAAGGCGCCCGCTTCCTAAATATCCCATCCTGCCGGACTCATCCAGCCCGGTAACGTTTCAGCTGTTGGCGATACGGAAGCCAACCTTCAGCGTGACCTGGAAGTGTGCAGCCTTGTTGTCACGGATATGACCACGAGTGTCGACCACCTCGAACCACTCCAGGTGCTTGATGCTCTTGCCAGCTTCGGCCAGGGCGTTGTTGATCGCCTCTTCGATGCTGGTGGTCGAAGACCCTACCAGCTCGATCTTCTTGTAAGTGTGATGATCGGTCATGAGCACTCTCCTTGGATGACGGTGTGATTGAGCCTAGCAGCGCAGGCAGGGTTTACCTGCGAGCCGCCACGAATGTGGAAAGTTCGATCGCACTTTCGCTTCGCTTGGCAGTCGCAACTTCTACAGCCCACAACGCGAAGGAGAGTCAACATGCCCCGCAATTCGCTGCGAAAAGCATCCCTGGAAAGCATGGAAGCCGAGATCGAAAGCCTGCTGAAGAGCCTGGAAAGCCTCAAACACGACGCCTCGGAAGAATCCCAGAAGTCGGTCAAGGCCATCCGCAGCAGCGCCGAGAGCGCCCTTCGCCATTCTCGTAGCCTGCTGAGCGACGCCTACGAGGAAATGAAGCAGCGCACCCGCCAGACCGGCATCGCTACCCGTGACTACGCGCAGCAGCACCCTTACACCACGGCAGGTGTTGCCATCGGTGCACTGGGCCTGCTGGCGGCGTACCTGCTGTGCAAACGCAACTAAGCGCCTTGACCGGCCAGTTCGGCGCGTAGCCACTGTGCCAACTGCTCGGCGCGTCCGTCTGCGGCGCGCTGGGGCACCCATAACGCCAGCACTGCCGAAGTAGGGGAAAAGCCCCAAGGCGCACGCAAACGCCCCGCCCGCAGGTCATCGGCGACCAGCGGCTGCGGCGCAATAGCTACGCCCAGGCCCGCTACAGCAGCTTCCAGCAGGTAGTACAAGTGCTCGAAGGCCTGCCCATACTGCAATGCCCTCGGGTCCAGCCCCTGTTCTGCCGCCCAGGTCGGCCAGGCCTGCGGGCGCGAGGTGGTGTGCAGCAAGGCCTCGTCGAGCAAGGCGTTGGCAGGTGCGCCCTGCAATCGCTCGAAACCGGCAAAATGCGGGCTGAGCACCGGCCCGATGCGTTCCTCGGCCAGCACATGCACCTGCATGTCCGTCGGCCATGGCGGCTCGGCATATACCAACAGCGCATCCAGCCCCGGCCGGCGCGGGTCGAGGTCGCCTTCGCCTGCCGACAGGTGCAGGCGCAGCTCGGGCAAATCGGCCTTCAGCCGCCCCAGCCGCGGTATGAACCAGCGCGCCAACAAGCTGCCCGAGCAACCCAGGACAAACGGCGCCTCACTCACATCTCGGCTGAGTTCAGCACATACGCTGCGCAGCCGATCGAACGCTTCGCCGCTGGCATCACGCAGGCGCATACCGGCATCTGTGAGTTTGATGCCACGTCCGTCCTTGACGAACAGCGCAACCCCCAGGTGTTCTTCAAGCACCTTGAGCTGCCGGCTGACGGCGCCATGGGTGACATGCAGCGCTTCAGCCGCCTGGCTGACGCTATTAAGCCGGGCGGTGGCCTCGAAGGCTCGCAGGGCGTTGAGGGGAGGGAGGTCGTGAGCCATTTTACCTGTGAGTTTTCCTGACAAGTTTGCGCAATCTTATCGGTTTTCAGCCAGGCCTGTCGTGGTTAGAGTAAAGCCCATACCTCATCGACTACGCCTTGGAGCGCCCCATGACCCAGTCCCAATACCGCCCCGGCCCAGATGCCAATGGCCTGTTCGGCTCGTTCGGCGGCCGCTACGTGGCCGAAACCCTGATGCCACTGGTGCTGGACCTGGCCCGCGAATACGAAGCCGCCAAGGCAGACCCGAAATTCCTTGAAGAGCTGGCCTATTTCCAGCGCGACTACATCGGGCGTCCCAACCCGCTGTACTTCGCCGAGCGCCTGACCGAGCACTGCGGCGGTGCAAAGATCTTCTTCAAGCGTGAAGAGCTCAACCACACCGGCGCGCACAAGGTGAACAACTGCATCGGCCAGGTGCTGCTGGCCAAGCGCATGGGCAAGAAGCGCCTGATCGCAGAAACCGGTGCCGGCATGCACGGCGTTGCCACTGCTACCGTTGCCGCGCGCTTCGGCCTGCCTTGCGTGATCTACATGGGCGCCACAGACATCGAGCGCCAGCAGGCCAACGTGTTCCGCATGAAGCTGCTAGGTGCCGAGATCGTCCCGGTCACCGCCGGCACCGGCACCCTCAAAGACGCCATGAACGAGGCCCTGCGCGACTGGGTCACCAACGTCGAAGACACCTTCTACCTGATCGGTACCGTGGCCGGCCCACACCCGTACCCAGCCATGGTTCGCGACTTCCAGTCGATCATCGGCAAGGAAACCCGCGCCCAGTTGCAAGAGAAGGAAGGCCGCCTGCCAGACAGCTTGGTCGCCTGCGTCGGTGGCGGTTCCAATGCCATGGGCCTGTTCCATGAATTCCTGGAAGAGCCGAGCGTGCAGATCATTGGCGTCGAAGCCGGTGGCCATGGCGTGCACACCGACAAACATGCCGCCAGCCTCAACGGCGGTGTCCCAGGCGTGCTGCACGGCAACCGTACCTACCTGCTGCAGGACGCAGACGGCCAGATTACCGACGCCCATTCGATTTCCGCCGGCCTGGACTACCCGGGCATCGGCCCGGAGCATGCCTACCTGCACGAAGTGAAACGTGTGGAATACGTCAGCATCACCGACGACGAAGCGTTGGATGCGTTCCACGCCACCTGCCGCCTGGAAGGCATCATCCCGGCCCTGGAGAGTTCCCATGCCTTGGCCGAGGCGATCAAGCGCGCGCCGAAGCTGCCCAAGGACCACTTGATGGTCGTGTGCCTGTCGGGCCGCGGCGACAAAGACATGCAAACCGTCATGAACCACATGGCTGCCCAGGAGAAACAGGCATGAGCCGTCTTGAACAACGCTTCGCCGAGCTGAAGGCCGAAGGCCGCTCGGCACTGGTCACCTTCATTACCGCGGGCGACCCGGGCTACGACGCCTCGCTGCAGATCCTCAAGGGCCTGCCGGCAGCCGGTGCCGACGTGATCGAACTGGGCATGCCGTTCACCGACCCGATGGCCGATGGCGTGGCCATCCAGCTGGCCACCCTGCGTGCCCTGGAAGCCGGCCAGACCCTGGCCAAGACCCTGCAGATGGTTCGTGATTTCCGTGTGGATGACCAGGCCACGCCGATCGTGCTGATGGGTTACTACAACCCGATCCACCGTTTTGGCGTGGAACAGTTCGTGGCCGAGGCCAGGCAAGCGGGCGTCGATGGCCTGATCATCGTCGACCTGCCGCCGGAGCACGACGCCGAACTGGCTACCCCGGCCCAGGCCGCAGGCATCGACTTCATCCGCCTGACCACCCCGACCACCGACGATGTGCGCCTGCCGCGCGTGCTGGAGCGCAGCTCCGGGTTCGTCTACTACGTGTCGGTTGCCGGTGTGACCGGCGCCGGCTCGGCCACCACCGAACACGTGACCGAGGCCATTGCCCGCCTGCGTCGGCATACCGACCTGCCGATCAGCGTTGGCTTCGGCATTCGTACGCCGGAGCAGGCGGCGAACATCGCCCGCCTGGCGGATGGTGTGGTGGTGGGTTCGGCATTGGTCGACAAGATCGCCCAGGCCAAGAGTGGCGAGCAAGCGGTGAACGATGTGTTGAGCCTCTGCGCGGCACTGGCTGAAGGGGTGCGCGGCGCTCGCCGCTGATCCGCGTCGCCATCTTCGCGGGCTCGCCCGCTCCCACAGGTACAGCGCCGTGCTCAGGCCCTGTGCTATCCCTGTGGGTGCTGGCTGGCCGGCGATGACGTCAACACCAACGGCCTAGCCCCCGAAAATCGACAGGTCCAAAGGCCGCACAGCGCCCATCCAGATCGCATGATCACGATGGTCCGCAAGTTCATCCCCGGTCAGCGGGTGCATGAACACCACCAGCCCCTTGCGATACAACGCCAACCAAGGCAACACCACCCCCACCACCTCCGGCCCGAACGCCAGCTGGCAGCTCCAGTCCGGGTGTGGCCCCACCGGCTGCTGGTGCATGCGCCCCATGGTCACCGGGAACAGTCGCGCGGCCTCCTCGCACAACTCACG
Organism: Pseudomonas anuradhapurensis; assembly: GCF_014269225.2. Lineage (NCBI taxonomy): Bacteria > Pseudomonadati > Pseudomonadota > Gammaproteobacteria > Pseudomonadales > Pseudomonadaceae > Pseudomonas > Pseudomonas anuradhapurensis. The sequence goes on along the minus strand of NZ_CP077097.1, from coordinate 43,258 downwards.
GGCCTGCTCCATGGTCGCTGCGTCGTAGTACACGTGGGCGTGGTACCCCTTGATCCTCTGCACGATAACTCCTGATTGCGGTCCAACCATCACCACCTGCAAGGGAGTGATGCCGTGAAAAACGCCGAAACGCCAGTGTTCAAGCTGGTCCTGTTCGGGCCTGAAAGCAGCTTGGGCAACGCCCTGATGGTCGAACTGCTGGCGCGCCAGCACGAAGTCACGGCCGTGGTGAATGACCTCAACCGCCACGCGCCACGCCCGGGCCTGCATTTCAAGATAGGCGGGCTGGGCGATGCCGACCAGGCGGAACAGGGTGCGGCAGGCGGTTCGGCGGTGATCGCCCTGTTATCGGCGCTGGCACCGGGCGACCTGCCTGGTCAAGCGCGAATGAGCGAGGCGCTGATGGCCGGGCTCAAGCGCACGACTATACGCCGGCTGTTGCTGGTGGGCGATTTCGATGTGCTGGATGAACCGGGCAAGTACAGTGAAGCGGAGCGGGAATGCGTGGACCAGGTGGTCGATGGCTTGCAGCGCAGTGCCTTGCACTGGACGTTGATCAATGCGCCGCCGGAGCTGCCCGGGTTGGGGATGGAGCATTTTCGCAATACCGAGGGCACGCTGGAGCCGGGGTTGGCAGAGCCGTTGCGGCACCTGGCCGGGGTCGCGGCGGGGATGGTGGATATGCTGGAACTGGACTTGCACCGGGGCGAGCATCTGAACTTCGTGGTCTAGATGGCCGGGGCTGCTGCGCAGCCCATCGCGACACAAGGCCGCTCCTACCTCGACCGCGCAGCCTCGGCTGGCGCGATTCCTGTAGGAGCGGCCTTGCGTCGCGATGGGCCGCAAAGCGGCCGCAAAATCTCAAAGGCTGCGCTCCCGCTCCAGCCAATCCACAAACCGCTCGATCAACGCCCCACGCCGCTTGCGCGGCGGCAACACTGCGTAATACCCACGCGCCGAACGTAAACTCCCCTCCAGCGGCCGGCACAGCAACCCTTGTTCCACCAACCCGTCCACCAGATGCCCCCAGCCAATCGCCACGCCCTGGCCGGCGATCGCCGCCTGGATCAGCAACGTATAGTTATCGAACCGCAGCTGCCCCGGCGGCGGCGGGCTGGCCACGCCAAACCCGCGAAACACCCCCGCCCAGTCGAACCAGCGGCTGGCCTGCTCGCCCTTCAAGTGCAACAACGGCAATCGTTGCAAAGCCTCGGCTGACAAGGGTTTGCCGTGAATCAGCCGCGGGCTGCAGACCGGAAAAACCTCTTCATCGAACAGCCAGCGGCTCTCACCTTGGTGAAAGCGCCCGTCACCAAACAGCACTGCCACATCGATGTCCGGGCGCAGCATGCCCTGGCTGCGTTCACCCGTCACCAGGCTCACATCCACCTGTGGATAAGCCTGATGAAAGCGCTGCAACCGTGGCATCAGCCAGAACGCCGCAAAAGCGAAGTCGGTCGCTACCTGCAGCACCTCGCGCTGGCCTCTCCCGCAGACCTCAGCGACGCCGTCATCCATGGCCTGCAGGCCCTGATGCACCTGTTCGAACAACACCTGGCCAGCCTCGGTCAGCTCGATGCCCCGGTAAATGCGGTCGAACAAGCGCGTGCCCAACTGAGCCTCCAGCCGTTTGACCTGCTGGCTCACCGCCGGCTGCGTGGTGCCCAGCTCCAGCGCCGCCGCAGTGAAGCTACGCAACCGCGCAGCGGCCTCGAACACGCGCAAGGTATCCAGCGACAAATCGGCGAGGTGGTCAAACATAAGCGTGGCTAATCCTGGTCATTGTTCGCCATGGGCTTTACCCATGTTATCCACAGTCGCATCTTGATAGGCAAGCGGTTCGCATAACTCTCAACGATGGAAGCCACCATGACGCGCCCGAATATCCTGTTCATCATGGCCGACCAGATGGCCGCGCCCTTGCTGCCGATCTACGCCCCCTCGCCAATCCAGATGCCACACCTGAGCCGCCTGGCCGCGCAGGCGGTGGTGTTCGACGCCGCCTACTGCAACAGCCCGCTTTGCGCCCCGTCTCGTTTCACCCTGGTCAGCGGCCAGTTGCCCAGCCGCATTGGCGCCTACGACAACGCCGCCGACTTCCCCGCCGATGTACCTACCTACGCCCACTACCTGCGTCGCCTGGGCTACCGCACTGCGCTGTCAGGCAAGATGCACTTCTGTGGCCCGGACCAGTTGCATGGCTACGAAGAACGTCTGACCAGCGATATCTACCCGGCAGACTACGGCTGGGCGGTGAACTGGGATGAACCGGATGTGCGCCCAAGCTGGTACCACAACATGTCGTCGGTGCTGCAGGCCGGCCCCTGCGTGCGCACCAACCAACTGGATTTCGACGAAGAAGTGCTGTTCAAGGCGCGCCAGTACCTGTACGACCACGTCCGCGAAAACGATGGCCGGCCGTTCTGCCTGACCGTGTCGATGACCCACCCGCACGACCCATACACCATCCCCAGGCACTACTGGGATCGCTACGAGGGTGTGGATATTCCCATGCCACGTGCCGAGCTCGCGCAGGCGGAACTCGACCCCCACTCGCAGCGCCTGCTGAAGGTCTACGACCTGTGGAACAAGCCGCTGCCTGTGGACAAGATTCGCGATGCCCGCCGCGCCTACTTCGGCGCCTGCAGCTACATCGACGACAACATCGGCCAGCTGCTGCAAACCCTGGAGGAATGCAACCTGGCCGACAACACCGTGATCGTATTCTCCGGCGACCACGGTGACATGCTCGGTGAGCGAGGCCTCTGGTACAAGATGCACTGGTTCGAGATGTCGGCGCGGGTACCGCTGCTGGTGCATGCGCCAAAGCGCTTCGCGGCAGGCCGCGTGAGCGCCTCGGTATCGACCTGCGATTTGCTGCCGACGCTGGTCGAACTGGCTGGCGGGGCTGTGGATAAAGACCTGCCGCTGGATGGCCGCTCGCTGCTCGGCCACCTGCAAGGGCAGGGCGGCCACGACGAGGTGATCGGCGAGTACATGGCCGAAGGCACCGTCGGGCCGCTGATGATGATCCGCCGCGGGCCATACAAGTTCGTGTACAGCGAAGACGACCCGTGCCTACTCTATGACCTGAGCCGCGACCCGCACGAGCGGGAGAACCTCACCAGCAGCCCGGACCACCAGGCGCTGCTGCAGGCATTTGTCGATGAAGCACAGCAACGCTGGGATATCCCCAGCCTGCGCCAGCAGGTGCTGGCCAGCCAGCGCCGTCGCCGGCTGGTGGCCGAGGCACTGGCCATCGGCAAACTGAAAAGCTGGGACCACCAACCCTGGGTGGACGCCAGCCAACAGTACATGCGCAACCACATCGATCTCGACGACCTCGAGCGCAAGGCACGTTATCCACAGCCCGCACCCTTGGAATGAGTAAAGAGAGGCCGCCATGCATAAGTTCTCCGCCGCCGTGTTCGCCCTGGCCATCAGCCTGGGCACGGGCACCGTTTACGCCGCCGACAGCGACACGCAATGCACTACCGTGAAATTGGCCGACCCCGGCTGGAGCGACATTGCCTCGACCAACGCCGTGGCCCGCCTGCTGCTGGAAAGCCTGGGTTACCAGGTAAAGATCGACAGCCTGGCTGTACCGATCATCTATGGCGGCCTCAAGGATGGCCGCGTAGATGCCTTCCTCGGAAACTGGATGCCCGCGCAACAGGGCTTTCATGACAAATTCATCGCCAATGGCGACGTGAAGCAGCTGTCACGCAATCTGGAGGGAACCGAGTTCACCCTGGCAGTGCCAGATTACGTGTGGAATGCCGGCGTCAAGGACTTTGCCGACCTGCAGAAGCACGCCGAGCAATTCGACAAGAAGCTTTACGGGATTGGCTCCGGCGCCCCGGCCAACCTGTCACTGAAGGAAATCATCGACAAGAATGAATTCAACCTTGGCCAATGGAAGCTGGTGGAATCCAGCGAACAGGCGATGCTGGCGCAGGTCGACCGGGCAGTGAAAAAACAGCAGTTCATCACCTTCCTCGGCTGGACCCCGCACCCGATGAACGTGAAGCTGAAAATGCATTACCTGACCGGCGGGGAAAAGTGGTTCGGCAGCAAAGGCGATGTCTATACCCTGACCCGCACGGGTTATCCACAAGCCTGCCCCAATGCGGCGAAGATGCTGGAAAACCTGAAGTTTACGCTGGATATGGAAAACAGCATCATGGCCGAGGTTGTGGACAAGAAGATAAGCTTCGACGAAGCAGCCAAGGCCTGGGTTAAAGCGCATCCCGAGGTGCTGGAGGGGTGGTTGGCTGGGGTGAGTACCAAGGCCGATGGCAACGCCCTGGAGGCCGTCAAAGCCAAGCTGTAACTTCGCAAGCGACACCTCATCCTGTGGGATCGGGCATGCCCGCGAACACCGGCGAAGCCGGTGCCATCCACTGCGGTGGTATCTTCGCGGGCTCGCCCGCTCCCACAGGGTTTGGCGAAAACCTTAAGGATTGTGGATAACCCATGTATCGTCTCATTCACCTGCTGCCCTTCCTCACCTGGCTGCCCCGCCAATCGGCCCGCAGCCTGCGCCAGGATCTGCTGGTGGGGCTGAGCGGTGCCATCCTCGCCCTGCCACAATCCATCGCCTACGCCCTTATCGCCGGCCTGCCCGCCGAATACGGCCTCTACGCCGCCATCGTGCCGGTGCTGATCGCCTGCCTGTGGGGCTCGTCCTGGCACCTTATCTGTGGCCCGACCGCCGCCATTTCCATCGTTCTCTATGCCAGCATCAGCCCGCTGGCCGTGGCCGGCAGCGCCGACTACGTAACCCTGGTGCTGTTGCTGACCTTTCTCGGCGGCCTGTTCCAATTGCTGCTCGGGCTTTTGCGCTTCGGCGCGCTGGTCAACTTTGTCTCCCATTCCGTGGTGCTTGGCTTCACCCTGGGCGCTGCCATTGTCATTGCCCTGGGCCAGTTACCCAACCTGCTGGGCATGGACCTGCCCAGCCAGGCCACTGCGCTGAAGACAGCGCAGGACCTGGCCAGCCACGCCGGTGAGGTGGACCTGCCTTCGTTGGTGCTGGGCCTGGCCACCGTGGCCATCGGCGTGGCCTTCAAGCTCTGGTGCCCACGCTGGCCGAGCCTGTTGCTCAGCCTGATACTGGTCAGCCTGCTGGCCTGGTTGCTGCCCGGCTGGTTTGGCCATGTACCGCGAGTGCCAGCCTTCGCCGGCCAACTGCCACCGTTCAGCCCGCTGCCGTTGCTGGATGTGGAACTGGTGCTGCGGCTACTGCCCAGCGCCGTGGCGGTGGGTATGCTCGGGCTGGTCACCAGCCTGTCGATTGCCCGCTCGTTGTCGGCACGTTCGGAACAGTTGATCAACGCTGACCAGGAAATTCGTGCCCAGGGCCTGTCGAACATCATTGGGGCGTTCTTCTCCGGTTACCTGTCTTCCGGCTCCTTCACCCGCTCCGGGTTGAGCTATGACGCTGGCGCCCGCTCGCCCCTGGCCGGGGTGTTCTCGGCACTGTGGGTAGCGCTGTTCGCCGTCGCCGGGGCCGGGCTGATTGCGCATCTGCCGATACCGGCCATGGCCGGCAGCATTCTGTTGATCTGCTGGGGGTTGGTGGACCACCGCGCGATTCGCGCGCTGTTCCGGGTCAGCCGTTCGGAATTCCTGGTCATGGCACTGACAGCGGCGGCGACGTTGTTGCTGGAGCTGCAAACCGCGATCTATGCCGGGGTGTTGGCATCGCTGTTCTTCTACCTCAAGCGCACGTCACGGCCAAGGGTGCAGCAAACCCGTGAAGGGGAGGCGGACGTGCTGCGGGTAGGCGGGTCGATTTTCTTTGGTGCAGCGCCTTACCTGCAGGTGCGCTTGCAGCGCTGCCAGGGGCCGCATGTGGTGATCGATGCGCGGCAGGTGAACTTTATCGACTATTCCGGTGTGGATATGTTGCACCGCGAGGCGCGGCGGTTGCGGCGGGCGGGGGGAAGCCTGACCTTGCACCGGGCCAGGCCGCAGGTGATCGAGGAATTGCAGAAGCTGGAAGGGGTGGAGCTATGCCCAATCCGGTTCGAGGAATGAGCTTGGGTTGATATTTTGGGGCTGCTACGCAGCCCATCGCGACGCAAGGCCGCTCCTACAGGCGTTTCGCGTTCGTTGTAGGAGCGGCCTTGCGTCGCGATGGGCCGCAAAGCGGCCCCGACTATTTCAGCCCCGAGCGAGCTGTCGGCGCAGTTCAGCCAAAACCGGCGCCGTATCCGGACGCACCCCACGCCAGACCAGGAACGCCTCAGCCGCCTGCTCGGCCAGCATCCCCAGCCCATCCAGCACCTGAGCCGCGCCGAGCCTGGTAGCCCACTGGCAAAACGGCGTCGGCTCCTTGCCATACATCATGTCGTAGCACACCGTACGCCCCGCCTCGACCAGGCTGTCGGCAATTGGCGGCAATTCACCGGCCAGGCTCGCCGAAGTGGCATTGATGATCACGTCCACCGGCTCCTGCAACCAGGCAAAACCACTGGCTACCACCGGCCCCAGTTCATCGAATTCCCGCGCCAGCTGCTCGGCCTTTTCCACGGTGCGGTTGGCAATCACCAGCGACTGCGGCCTGTGCGCCAGGATTGGCTCCAGCACGCCACGCACGGCGCCGCCAGCACCCAGGATCAGGATACGCTTGCCTGCCAGCTCGACCCCGGCATTCACCGTCAGGTCGCGCACCAGGCCCGCGCCATCGGTGTTGTCGCCCTGCAGCGTACCGTCGGCCAGCTTGCTCAGCGTATTCACCGCGCCGGCGCGCTGGGCGCGTGGGGTCAGGCTGTCGCACAGGCGGTAGGCCTCTTCCTTGAACGGCACGGTGACATTGGCGCCGCTGCCTTGCTTGAAAAAGCCGCGTGCACAATCGCTGAACCCGTCCAACGGCGCCAGCAGGGTAGCGTATTCCAGGTCCTCGCCAGTCTGTTCGGCGAACAGACGGTGGATCAGCGGCGACTTGCTGTGGCCGATGGGGTTACCGAAAACGACGTACTGGTCCATGGCGATTCCTCTATTGTGCGCGGGCTTACTGGCCGAGCCAGTCGCGGTCCTGCAGGAAGTATTCGGTCAGGCGCGCTTCCTCGCTGCCGGGCGCGGCCTTCCAGTCGTAGCCCCAGCGCACCTGCGGCGGCAGCGACATGAGAATGGACTCGGTACGCCCACCCGATTGCAGGCCGAACAGGGTGCCACGGTCGTAGACCAGGTTGAACTCCACATAGCGGCCACGGCGGTATTCCTGGAACTCGCGCTGTTGCGGGGTGTACGGCGTGTTCTTGCGGCGCTGGACGATCGGCAGGTAGGCGTTGACGTAGGCATCGCCAATGGCGCGCATGAAGGCGAAGCAGGTGTCGAAGTCCCACTCGTTCAGGTCATCGAAGAACAGCCCGCCAATACCGCGTGGCTCGCCACGGTGCTTGAGGTGGAAGTAACGGTCGCACCAGGCCTTGTAACGCGGGTACACGTCGGCACCGAACGGCGCGCAGGCCTGCTCGGCCACGCGGTGCCAGTGAATACAGTCTTCCTCATTGCCATAGTAGGGGGTCAGGTCGAAACCACCGCCGAACCACCACACGGCTTCTTCACCTTCCTTTTCGGCAATGAAGAAGCGCACGTTGGCGTGCGAGGTAGGCACATGCGGGTTGTGCGGGTGGATCACCAGCGACACGCCCAGAGCCTCGAAGCCACGGCCCGCCAGCTCGGGGCGGTGGGCGCTGGCTGACGGCGGCAGGCCGGCACCGAATACGTGAGAAAAGTTGACCCCGCCTTTCTCTATCACCTTGCCGTCGCCGATCACCCGCGTGCGGCCCCCACCACCGGCCTCGCGCACCCAGGCGTCCTCGACGAAGCTGGCACCGCCGTCTTCTGTTTCGAGGGCAGAGCAGATGCGGTCTTGCAGGTCGAGCAGATAGGCTTTCACGGCCTCGGTGCGGCTAGTCATCGGGTCACCAGGAACGGGCAGGGAATAATTCGCCGCGTAGCATACCACCGCCAGCGCGCGCGCCGCAGTTGACGGCGATCAAGCAAAGGCGTCCGATAGAAGGCCTTTCCCGATCCCGACTACAGGAGTGCGAGATGGCCAAGCGTATCCAGTTCAGCCAGCATGGCGGCCCGGAAGTGCTGCAGTTTGTGGAATTCGAACCCGCTCCGCCCGGGCCGCAGCAGGTACGAGTGCGTAACCATGCGATCGGCCTGAACTTCATCGACACCTATTTCCGCAGCGGCCTGTATGCACCGCCATCGCTGCCCTCCGGGCTGGGTACCGAGGCGGCGGGCGTGGTCGAGGCCGTAGGCGAGGGCGTGACCCGCCTGAAGGTTGGCGACCGCGTCGCCCACGCCGGAGGCCCATTGGGTGCGTACAGCGAAGTGCATACTCTGCCGGAGGCCAACCTGGTCAAGCTACCCGACAACATCAGCTTCGAGCAGGCGGCGGCGGTGATGCTCAAGGGTCTGACCGTGCAGTACCTGTTGAAGCAAACCTATGCGGTGAAGGCAGGCGACGTGATCCTGTTCCACGCAGCGGCGGGCGGCGTGGGTTCGTTGGCGTGCCAGTGGGCCAAGGCACTGGGGGCCAAGCTGATCGGTACCGTCAGTTCTGCCGAAAAGGCCGCACGGGCCAAGGCGCTGGGGGCGTGGGCGACCATCGACTACAGCCATGAGGATGTGGCCAAGCGGGTACTGGAACTGACCGACGGCAAGAAATGCCCGGTGGTGTATGACGGGGTGGGCGCCGACACCTGGCTGACCTCGCTGGACTGCCTGCAGCCGCGTGGTTTGATGGTGAGCTTCGGCAATGCCTCGGGCGCGGTGAGCGGGGTGAACCTGGGCATTCTGGCGCAGAAGGGTTCGCTGTACGTGACCCGGCCAACTCTGGCCACCTATGCCAATAATGCCGAGAACACCCAGGCCATGGCCGATGACCTGTTTGCGATGATCGGCAGTGGCAAGCTGGTTGTGGATATCCAGCAGCGGTATCCGCTGAGCGAGGCGGCCAAGGCACAGGCGGAGCTGTCGGCACGGCGGACTGTGGGGTCGACTGTTCTGCTACCTTGAGCCCGCTGGTACAGGTACTGCACCGATCTCAGGCGCAACGCCAGCCCTGCGGGAGCGGGCATGCCCGCGAACACGGGCGAAGCCCGTGCAGGCACCGCGCTGGTTTCTTCGCGGGCAGGCCCGCTCCCACTGGGGCCCCCGCCAAGCTTGTGGACAGGTATCAACCCGGACGAACCACCTCGCCAGTGGCAAGGTTGCGAATCACGCTCGGATTCTTCCGCCCCCCCAATGCCCCACCCAGCACCAGGTCCAGCTGGCCATGGAAGTACTGCTCCACCCGCAACCGGGTCTTCGCCGCCGGGCGCCCGCCGGGGTTGCACGAGGTGGAAATCAGCGGGCCCACCAACGCACACAGTTCACGCACCACCGGATGGTCGCTGACCCGCAGCGCCACCGTGTCATGCTGCCCGGTCACCCACTCTGGCAGCAGGTCCTGGTGCGGCACCAGCCAAGTGTTCGGCCCCGGCCAGGTGCTGCCCATGCGGTCGATCCAGTCTTCGGGAAAATCCTCGAACAGGAAGTCGAACTGGCGGATGTTGTCGGCCACCAGGATCAGCCCTTTATCCACAGGCCGCGACTTCAGCGCCAGCAGGCGATACACCGCGTCCTCGTTCCACGGGTCGCAGCCCAGGCCCCAGACCGCTTCCGTCGGGTAGGCGATCACCGCGCCGGCCCGGATCTCACGTGCGGCTTGTTGCACTCGAAAACTGCTCACCATTTCTGTCACTCCACCTATGAAACTTGCTTGTGAGCAGTGTACTTAGCCCGCGCGGGCAAACCAACGCCCGGCTTCATTGCTGACCCGCCCTTCCAGCTCAAGTTCGGTAAGCTGCGCCAGCACATCGGCCAGCGGTTGCTCGCTGCAGTGGGCCAGGCTTTCGCTGGTCTGTGGCGCAGCATGCAGCAGCGCGAGCAACGGATGCTCGAACTTGTCCACAAGCGCCGGCGGCAGGTTGTGCCAGCCCTGCAGGCTTTCCAGGATCTGCTCCACGCTTTCCACCAACAGTGCGCCGTCACGAATCAACTGGTGGCAACCCTTGGCCCCTGGGTGGTGAATGGACCCCGGGATGGCATACACCTCGCGCCCCTGCTCGGCCGCCAGGCGGGCAGTGATCAGCGAACCACTGGCCAGACTTGCCTCGACCACCAGCACACCCAGCGACAAGCCACTGATGATGCGATTGCGCCGTGGGAAGTTGCCCGGCAGCGGTCCGGCGTCCAGCGGGTACTCGGAGACCAATGCGCTGCCATTGTCGACCATCGCCTGCGCCAGAGCCTGGTGGCGCTGTGGATAAAGTTTTTGCAACCCCGTGCCCAGCACCCCGATCGTGCGCCCTCCAGCCTGCAACGCGGCCCGATGAGCGGCGCCATCTATACCCACGGCCAGCCCGCTGGTGATGGTGAAACCGGCTTGTGCCAGATAACGGGAAAACGCACCGGCATTGTCGATTGCCGGCGGTGAAGCACGCCTGCTACCCACAATTGCAAGCTGTGGGCGTTCGAGCAAAGCCGGGTCACCGGCGACGAAAAGCAGCGGCGGAGCATCGTCGATCTCGGCCAGTAGCGGTGGGTAGCCAGGGCCGTCCCACATCAGTAAATGCTGGCCTGGGCGCTCTAGCCAGGCCATTGCGGCCAATGCGCCTTGACGTACTTCGGCACTGCGCCTGGCATCGATGGTAGCCTGCGGTATGCCCAATGCACGCCAGGCACCGGCCGGGGCACACAGGGCCGACGAGGCACTGCCAAATGCTTCGAGCAAGCTGCGAAAGCGTCGCAATCCGGTCTCAGGCAGGCGGTGCAGGCGCAATCGCGCCTCCAGTTCTGCAGGTGGAAGAGGCGACGAATGGTAATTTTCCATGAGGGATCATCCTTGATCGAAACGGGGCCATCGGCGTGGCACAAGCTGTGGATAACTTTGTTGATAACGCTTTGACAACCTGTCCATCGAATGGGCTATAAGCTGGCCCTGAAAACCCTAGCCGAGCTTTGCCAGGTGCTGAAATCGCCGTTTCCCTTTATTATGTGTGCTCAGTTTTCAACCGAACGCACAGTGACTGCCTGACCTTATGGCCATCTTGAACATTCTCGAATTCCCGGACCCGCGCCTGCGCACCATCGCCAAACCGGTGACGGAGTTCGACGACGCCCTGCGTCAGCTGATCGACGACATGTTTGAAACCATGTACGAAGCCCCCGGCATCGGCCTGGCCGCCACCCAGGTCAATGTGCACAAGCAGGTCGTGGTCATGGACCTCAGCGAAGACCGCAGCGAGCCGCGCGTGTTCATCAACCCGACGGTCGAAGAGCTGACCCATGACATGGGCCAGTACCAGGAAGGCTGCCTGTCGGTACCGGGCTTCTACGAGAACGTCGACCGCCCGCTACGTGTGCGGGTAAAGGCCCAGGACCGCGACGGCAAGCCGTACGAGCTGGAATGCGAAGGCCTGCTGGCGGTATGCGTGCAGCACGAATTCGATCACCTCAACGGCAAGCTGTTCGTCGATTACCTGTCGCAGCTCAAGCGTGACCGGATCAAGAAGAAGCTGGAAAAGCAGCACCGCCAGCAAGCCTGATCCCTACCTTCCAGAAGGCTTGCTCCGGCAAGCCTTTTTCTTTTTTGAAGCGAGAACTCCATGCGCATCGTCTTTGCAGGCACTCCAGAGTTTGCCGCCGAACACCTCAAGGCCCTGCTCGACAGCCCGTACGAGATCGTGGCCGTCTACACCCAGCCCGACCGCCCCGCCGGCCGCGGCCAGAAACTCATGCCGAGCGCGGTCAAGGCACTGGCGGTGGCCCATGACATTCCGGTGTTCCAGCCGCCGTCGCTGCGCAACGCCGAAGCCCAGGCCGAACTGGCTGCGCTGCAGCCAGACCTGATGGTGGTGGTGGCCTATGGCCTGATCCTCCCGCAGGCAGTGCTGGATATCCCGCGCCTGGGTTGCATCAACAGCCACGCCTCGCTGCTGCCACGCTGGCGCGGTGCCGCACCGATCCAGCGCGCCGTGGAAGCCGGCGATGCCGAGAGTGGTGTAACCGTCATGCGCATGGAAGCAGGCCTGGACACCGGCCCGATGCTGCTCAAGGTGGTTACCCCGATCAGTGCCGACGACACCGGTGGCAGCCTGCATGACCGCCTTGCCGAAATGGGCCCGCCCGCGGTGGTAAAGGCCATCGCCGGCCTGGCCGACGGCTCGCTGCAGGGGGAAGTGCAGGACGATGCCCTGGCCACCTATGCGCACAAGCTGAACAAGGACGAAGCCCGCATTGACTGGAGCCGCCCGGCGGTCGAGCTGGAGCGCCTGATCCGCGCGTTCAACCCATGGCCGGTTTGCCACAGCACCCTCGATGGGGAAAGTGTAAAAGTGCTGGCCGCCAGCCTGTCTAACGCCCAAGGCGCGCCGGGCGAGATCCTGTCGGCGAGCAAGGACGGCCTGGTAGTCGCCTGCGGTGACCAGGCGCTGAGCCTCACCCGCCTGCAATTGCCCGGCGGCAAGGCGCTGAACTTCAGCGACCTGTTCAACAGCCGCCGCGAGAAATTCGCCAGCGGCAAGGTGCTGGGCCAATGAACCCACGCCTCGCCGCCGCCCGCGCCCTTGCCGCTGTGCTCAGCGGCAAGGCCTCGCTGAACAGCTCGCTGCCGGCGCAGCTGGACAAGGTCGACGAACGCGACCGTGGCTTGACCCAGGATCTCGCTTTCGGCACCGCACGCTGGCAGCCGCGCCTCGACCTGCTGGCCGCACAGTTGCTGCAAAAGCCGTTCAAAGCCGCCGACGCCGATGTCCAGGCGCTGTTGCTGGTCGGCCTGTACCAGCTGTTCTACACCCGTATTCCGGAGCACGCCGCCATCGGCGAAACCGTGGGCTGTGCCGACAAGCTGAAGAAGCCTTGGGCCAAGGGCCTGCTCAATGCCGTGCTACGTCGCGCCCAGCGCGAAGGCGAGGCATTGCTTGCGGGCATGGAGCGCGACCCGGTGGTGCGCACCGCCCATCCACGCTGGCTGCAAAAATCGTTGAAGGCCTTCTGGCCGGAGCAGTGGGAAGCCATCTGCGCCGCCAACAATGCCCACCCGCCCATGATTCTGCGGGTCAACCGCCGACACCACAGCCGCGACGCCTACCTGGCGCTACTGGCCGAGGCGGGCGTTGGCGCCAGCGCCTGCCAATACAGCCGTGACGGCATCGTGCTGGCCGAAGCCTGCGATGTGCGTGGCCTGCCCGGCTTTGCCGAAGGCTGGGTGAGCGTGCAGGACGAAGCCGCGCAGCTGTCCGCCGACCTGCTGGAACTGGCCCCGGGCCAGCGCGTGCTGGATGCCTGCTGCGCACCCGGCGGCAAGACCTGCCACCTGCTGGAGGCCGAAGCCGGCCTGGCCCAGGTGGTGGCCATCGACCTCGAAGCCAAGCGCCTGAGCCGGGTGCGCGAGAACCTCGACCGCCTCCAGCTTGACGCCCAGCTGATCGCCTGCGATGCCCGCGACACCGCCAGCTGGTGGGATGGCAAGCCGTTCCAGCGCATCCTGCTCGACGCGCCGTGCTCGGCCACCGGCGTGATCCGCCGTCACCCGGACATCAAGCTGACCCGCCAGGCCGACGACATCCCGGCCTTGGCCGCGCTGCAAGGTGAGCTGCTCGATGCCCTTTGGCCGACCCTGGAGGTTGGCGGCATGCTGCTGTACGCCACCTGTTCCAGCCTGCCGACGGAGAACACCGAAGTGATCGACGCCTTCCTCGCCCGCACCCCTGGCGCCCGCGAGCTGGACCTGGCCACCGCGGCCGGCCTGCGCCAGCCCCATGGCCGCCAGTTGCTGGCCCAGGAAGGCGGCCACGATGGCTTCTACTATGCCAAGCTGATCAAGATCGCCGCTTCGCGCGGATAAGAAAACAAGGTAGGGAGTAGCGGATGAAGATCATCATCCTCGGGGCAGGTCAGGTAGGCGGTACGCTGGCAGAGCACCTGGCGAGCGAAGCCAACGACATTACCGTGGTCGACACCGACGGCGACCGCCTGCGCGACCTGGGCGACCGCCTGGACATCCGCACGGTGCAGGGCCGCGGCTCGCTGCCCACGGTGCTGCGCCAGGCCGGTGCCGACGATGCCGACATGCTGGTGGCAGTGACCAACAGCGACGAGACCAACATGGTCGCCTGCCAGGTGGCCTATTCGCTGTTCCACACCCCGACCAAGATCGCCCGAGTTCGGGAATCGGCCTACCTCACCCGCGAAGAGCTGTTCGACAACGACCATATTCCGGTCGACGTGCTGATCAGCCCGGAACAGGTGGTGACCAACTACATCAAGCGCCTGATCGAACAACCCGGCTCGCTGCAGGTAATCGACTTTGCCGAAGGCAAGGCCCAGCTGGTGGCGGTGAAAGCCTACTACGGCGGCCCGCTGGTGGGGCAGCAGTTGCGCCAGATCCGTGCCCACATGCCGAATGTCGACACCCGCGTGGCGGCCATCTTCCGCCGCGACCGCCCCATCACGCCACGCGGTGACACGGTGATCGAAGCCGACGACGAAGTGTTCTTCATCGCCGCGAAGAAGGACATCCGCGCGGTAATGGGCGAACTGCGCCGCATCGACGAGACCAACAAGCGCGTGGTCATCGCCGGTGGCGGGCAGATCGGCGAGCGCCTGGCCGAGGCCATCGAAAGCCGTTACCAGGTAAAGATCATCGAGATGAGCCCGGCCCGTTGCCGGTACCTTTCCGACACCCTGGAAAGCACCGTGGTGCTGCAGGGCAGTGCCTCGGACAAGGACCTGATGCTCGAAGAAAACATCGCCGATGCCGACATCTTCCTGGCCCTGACCAACGATGACGAAGCCAACATCATGTCATCGCTGCTGGCCAAGCGCCTGGGTGCGCGCAAGGTGATGACCATCATCAACAACCCAGCCTATGTCGACCTGGTACAGGGCGGCGAGATCGACATCGCCATCAGCCCGCAGCTGGCCACCATCGGCACCCTGCTGGCGCATGTGCGCCGGGGCGACATCGTCAGTGTGCACTCGCTGCGCCGCGGTGCAGCCGAGGCCATCGAGGCGGTCGCGCACGGGGATTCGAAGTCGAGCAAGGTGGTCGGCAAGGCCATCGAAGACATCACCCTGCCGCCGGGCACCACCATCGGCGCGATCATTCGCGACGAAGAGGTGATCATCGCCCACGACGACACGCGGATCGAATCGGGCGACCATGTGATCCTGTTCGTTGTGGATAAAAAGCACATCCGGGATGTGGAGAAGCTGTTCCACGTTGGCTTGACCTTCTTCTAGGAAAACAGGCATGCGCGAATCGCTGGAGAAGATGCTGGCCAAGGGTGTGGATAACCCGTTGCTGAGGTTTGGCCTGGGCAAGGCTTGGCTGGACGAGGGCAATGGCGCTGAAGCGGCCGTGCACCTGGCGCGGTGCGTGGAGCTGGACCCGAAATATTCGGCGGCGTGGAAGCTGCTGGGCAAGGCGTACCAGTTGCAGGGCGACCTGGCGGCGGCGCGCAAGGCCTGGGAAGAAGGGATCGTGGCGGCGCAGGCGCATGGCGACAAGCAGGCCGAGAAAGAGATGGCCGTGTTCCTGAAGAAGCTCAACAAGACATCAGGCTAACGCGATCCCTGTGGGAGCGGGTTCACCCGCGAATGCGATGTAGGACTCACCGACGCATTCGCGGGTATACCAGCTCCCACAGGGTCCCTGCTACAGCAGGCAGAAGTGCATTCAGCCTGCTGGAACAGCAGTGGATAACTCAGTACCAGCGCGCTTCGCCCGCCGGGCGTTTCTTGAAGCGCTTCATGCTCCACATGTACTGGCTCGGGTACTCGCGCACGTAACGCTCGACTACCTTGCTCATCGCCGCCGCCGATACCGTCACATCAGTGCTGTACATTTCTTCCGGCGCCGCCTCGAGGAACACCTTGAAGCCCGAACCGTCCGGCAACCGCAGCGCATGCAGGAACACCCCCACCGCCTTGCCACCGGCCAGCATGTTCGGCACGAACTTGCTGGTCAGCGCCTGGGTCCCGAGGAACGGCACGAACACGCCAGCCGACTCCGCAGGCTCCGGGTCGGCAGGAATGCCCACCTGGCCACCGCGGCGCACTTCCTTGATGACGCTGAGGATGCCTTCCTTGGTCGAAGGCGCCACGCGGTTGCCCATCTGCACCCGCTGCTCGCGCAGCAGGTCATCCACGGCCTTGAGCTTCGGCGGGCGGTAGAAGATGATCGGTTTGCACTGGTTGCAGTAGAAGTGGTTCAGCACCTCCCAGTTGCCCAGGTGGCTGGTGATGCCGACCACGCCCTTGCCCGAGGCCAGGGCCTGCTCCAGCACTTCCAGGCCATGCACTTCCTTGACCAGCGCCAGCGAGCGTTGCGGCGGCCAGATCCAGGCACAGGCACTTTCGACGAAGGATTTGCCGATATCTTTCAGCGCACGGCCGACCAGTTGCTCCCGCTCGGCCGGGTCCATCTCCGGGAAACACTTGGCCAGGTTGATGCGCACGACGTTGCGCGAGCCATTGGGGATTTTCCACATCAGCCAGCCGATACCCGCGCCGACGCGCTGCACAGCGCCCCAGGGCAGCTTGGCAAACAAGCGCAGCACCCCGACCATCAGGGCGCCCTTGAACTTTTCCACAGGCGAATTCCTTATTTCAGCAAGGCTCGCATTGTAACCCCTCAGCGCAACAAGGCGGCGTAGCGATCGCAATCGGTGGTGTGGTCCATGACCATGCCGGTGGCCTGCATGAAGGCATAGCAGATGGTCGGGCCGACGAAGGTGAAGCCGGCCTTCTGCAGGGCTTTGCTCATGGCCTTGGCCTCCTCGGTTACCGCTGGCACCTCGCTGCGGCCATTGAAGTGGTTGATCTTCGGTTCCCCACCAACGAACGACCAGAGCCATTGCGCCGGGTTATCCACAGCCAGCCAGGCCTGGGCATTGCGCCGGACGGCCTTGAGCTTGAGGCGGTTGCGGATGATGCCGGCATCCTGCATCAGCGCTTCGATCCGCTCATCGCTCAGGGCCGCCAGTTGCACGGGATCGAAGCCATGCAGCACCTCGCGATAGCGCTCGCGTTTGCGCAAAACGGTGATCCAGGAAAGCCCGGCCTGGAACCCTTCGAGCAAAAGCATCTCGAACAGCAACGCCGGGTCACGCTGGGGCGTACCCCATTCCTGGTCATGGTAGGCCTGGTACAACGGATCGTCGGTACACCAAAAGCAGCGTGGCATAAGGCTCCAATGAGTAGAGGGCGAGGCGAATCAGGTTATACTCCCGCTCTTTACATCCGCATCCCCAGATACAGGTGAATTTCGTGAGCCAGCCTACGCCAGCCGTGCGTACCTTCCAAGACCTGATCCTCGCCCTGCAGAACTACTGGGCCGAGCAAGGTTGTGTGGTGCTTCAGCCCTACGATATGGAAGTAGGCGCCGGCACATTCCACACCGCCACATTCCTGCGCGCCGTGGGTCCAGAAACCTGGAACGCCGCCTATGTGCAGCCTAGCCGTCGCCCTGCCGACGGGCGGTATGGCGAAAACCCCAACCGCCTGCAGCACTACTACCAGTTCCAGGTAGTACTGAAGCCGAACCCGGCCAACTTCCAGGAGCTGTACCTCGGCTCGCTGAAAGCCATCGGCCTGGACCCGCTGGTGCACGACATTCGCTTCGTCGAGGACAACTGGGAATCGCCGACCCTGGGCGCCTGGGGCCTGGGCTGGGAAATCTGGCTCAACGGCATGGAAGTCACCCAGTTCACCTACTTCCAGCAGGTGGGCGGCATCGAGTGCTACCCGGTTACCGGTGAAATCACCTACGGCCTGGAGCGCCTGGCCATGTACATCCAGGGCGTCGACTCGGTGTACGACCTGGTATGGGCCGACGGCCCGTTCGGCAAGGTCACCTACGGCGACGTGTTCCACCAGAACGAAGTGGAGCAGTCGACCTACAACTTCGAACACGCCAACGTCGAGAAGCTGTTCGAGCTGTTCGATTTCTATGAAAGCGAAGCCAACCGCCTGATCAAGCTGGAGCTGCCGCTGCCGACCTATGAAATGGTCCTGAAGGCCTCGCACACCTTCAACCTGCTGGACGCCCGCCGCGCCATCTCGGTGACCGAGCGCCAGCGCTACATCCTGCGTGTACGTACCCTGGCCCGGGACGTGGCGCAAAGCTATCTGCAAGCCCGTGCACGCCTGGGCTTCCCGATGGCCACCCCTGAACTGCGTGACGAAGTGTTGGCTAAGCTGGAGGCTGCACAATGAGTGCTCAAGATTTCCTGGTAGAACTGGGCACCGAAGAGCTGCCACCGAAGGCCCTCGCCAGCCTCGGCGAAGCCTTCCTGGCCGGCATCGAGAAGGGCCTGCAGGCCGCCGGCCTGAACTACGCCGGCAAGCACGTCTATGCTGCGCCGCGTCGCCTGGCCGTACTGATCCGCCAGTTGGACGTGCAGCAGCCAGACCGCAGCATCAACATCGACGGCCCGCCCCTGCAGGCGGCATTCAACGCCGAAGGCGAGCCGACCCAGGCGGCCCTGGGCTTTGCCAAGAAGTGCGGTGTGGAACTGGCCGAAATCGACCAGAGCGGCCCCAAGCTGCGCTTCTCCCAGCACATTCCAGGCAAGGCCACCGCTGGCCTGCTGCCGACCATCGTCGAAGACTCGCTGAACGACCTGCCGATTCCCAAGCGCATGCGCTGGGCAGCCAGCCGTGAAGAGTTCGTGCGCCCGACCCAATGGCTGGTGATGCTGCTGGGCGACCAGGTGGTCGACTGCACCATCCTGTCGCAGAAGGCTGGCCGCGAATCCCGTGGCCACCGCTTCCACCACCCGGAAAACGTGCTCATCACCACCCCGGCCAACTACGTCGAAGACCTGCGCAAAGCCTACGTGCTGGCCGACTTCGCCGAGCGCCGCGAGCTGATCAGCAAGCGTACCGCCGAGCTGGCCATGCAGCAGGAAGGTACCGCTATCGTGCCAGCGGCGCTGCTGGACGAAGTGACCGCCCTGGTCGAGTGGCCAGTTCCGCTGGTGTGCTCGTTCGAGGAGCGTTTCCTCGAGGTGCCGCAAGAAGCCCTGATCACCACCATGCAGGACAACCAGAAGTACTTCTGCCTGCTGGACAGCGAAGGCAAGCTGCTGCCGCGCTTCATCACCGTGGCCAACGTCGAGAGCCGTGATCCGAAGCAGATCGTGCAGGGTAACGAGAAGGTGGTGCGCCCACGCCTGACCGACGCCGAGTTCTTCTTCAAGCAGGACAAGAAGCAGCCGCTGGAAACCTTCAACGAGCGCCTGAAGAACGTGGTCTTCCAGGCTCAGCTGGGTACCGTGTATGACAAGGCCGAGCGCGTTTCCAAGCTGTCTGCCTTCATCGCTCCGCTGATCGGCGGCAACGCCCAGCGTGCCGGCCGCGCCGGCCTGTTGTCGAAATGCGACCTGGCCACCGAGATGGTTGGCGAATTCCCTGAAATGCAGGGTGTCGCCGGTTACTACTACGCGCTCAACGACGGCGAGCCGGAAGACGTCGCCCTGGCCCTGAACGAGCAGTACATGCCGCGCGGTGCTGGCGCCGAGCTGCCGCAGACCCTCACCGGCGCTGCCGTGGCCATCGCCGACAAGCTCGATACCCTGGTCGGCATCTTCGGTATCGGCATGCTGCCCACCGGTAGCAAGGACCCGTACGCCCTGCGCCGCGCCGCCCTGGGCGTGCTGCGCATCCTGATCGAGAAGCAGCTGGACCTGGACCTGACCGCTGCGGTCGACTTCGCGGTCAAGCAGTACGGCGCCAAGGTCAAGGCCGCCGGCCTGGCCGAACAGGTGCTGGAGTTCATCTTCGACCGCCTGCGTGCACGCTACGAAGACGAAGGCATCGACGTTGCCACCTACCTGTCGGTACGGGCCCTGCAGCCACGCTCGGCGCTGGACTTCGACCAGCGCGTGCAGGCCGTGCAGGCGTTCCGCAAGCTGCCGGAAGCCGAGGCCCTGGCTGCGGTGAACAAGCGCGTTTCCAACCTGCTGAGCAAGGCCGAAGGCGCCATCGCCGACCAGGTCGAGCCGAAGTACTTCGACAACGCCAACGAGTTCTCGCTGTACTCGGCGATCCAACAGGCCGACCAGGCCGTACAACCGATGGCCGCTGCACGCCAGTACAGCGAATCGCTGGCTCGCCTGGCAGCCCTGCGTGATCCGGTCGACGCCTTCTTCGAGGCGGTGATGGTCAATGCCGAGGACGCCAAGGTACGCGCCAACCGTTATGCCCTGCTCAGCCGCCTGCGCGGTCTGTTCCTGGGCGTGGCCGACATCTCGCTGCTGGGGTAAGCCTTGAAACTGCTGATTCTCGACCGTGACGGGGTGATCAACTACGACTCCGACGCCTACATCAAGACGCTGGAAGAATGGGTCCCGATCCCTGGCTCGGTCGCAGCGATCGCGCAGTTGAGCAAGGCGGGCTGGACGGTGGCGGTCGCCACCAACCAGTCCGGCATTGCGCGTGGCTACTACCCCCTGGCCACTCTCGAAGCCATGCATGCGCGCCTGCGCACGCTGGTGGCGGAGCAGGGCGGCGAGGTGGGCCATATCGTGTATTGCCCGCACGGGCCGGACGAGGGCTGCGATTGCCGCAAGCCCAAGCCTGGCATGCTGCGGGCTATCGCCGAGCATTACCAGGTAAGCCTTGAAGGCGTCTGGTTCGTCGGCGACAGCAAGGGTGACCTGGAAGCCGCCTTGGCCGTCGGTGCACAACCGGTGCTGGTGAAAACCGGCAAGGGCGAACGGACCCTGGAAAAAGGCGTCCCGGAAACTACACTGATTTTCGACGATCTGGCAGCTATCGCCAGGGAACTAATTTAAACAGTGCGCCTACGGGCGCATTTTTCTCAGGCGGGCATGCCCCGCAATGGTACAAGCCACTATGTCGATCCTGCAGGCGATCAGAATCTTTCTTTTTTACCTGCTGCTGGGCACCAGTTCGCTGCTGTGGTGCTCGCTGAGCTTCTTCGTCGCGCCGTTCCTGTCCTTCCCCAAGCGCTACAGGTTCATCAATGTGTACTGGTGCCGCTGTGCCTTGTTCCTGGTGCGTACCATCCTGGGCATCGATTACAAGATCACCGGTGCCGAAAACGTGCCGAATGAGCCCTGCGTGATCCTGTCCAACCACCAGAGCACCTGGGAAACGTTCTTCCTTTCCCAGTATTTCTCGCCGTTGAGCCAGGTGCTCAAGCGCGAGCTGTTGTACGTGCCGTTCTTCGGTTGGGCCATGGCCATGCTGCGGCCGATCGCGATCAACCGCGACAACCCCAAGGAAGCCCTGCGCCAGGTAGCGAGCAAAGGTGATGAACTGCTCAAGCAGAAAATCTGGGTGCTGATCTTCCCGGAAGGCACCCGCGTACCGTTCGGCACCATCGGCAAGTTCTCCCGTGGCGGTACTGCCTTGGCGGTAAATGCCGGGCTGCCGGTGCTGCCGATCGCGCACAACGCTGGCAAATTCTGGCCAAAGACCGGTTGGGGCAAACGCGCAGGCACGATCGAGGTGGTCATTGGCGAACCGATGTACGCCAACGGCACTGGGCCACGTGCAATCGCCGAACTCAACGACCGCGCCGCAGCATGGAATGAAGCGACCCAGCGGGCCATGGGTTCGCTGCCTCCAGCAGAGGAAACCCCTCAGGAACAAATGGCCTGATCATCTGTGGATAACTTGTGTGCAATTTTTGGATGAAATGCTCGAAGTATGCGCTAACACGTTGAATTAGCTACTTATTTTTCTGTATGACGTTTTTCTGAAAATCGTGCATAAGTTTTTTCAGAAGCATAAAAAAACCGGCTTTTACCGCCGGTTTTTTTATAGGTGAATCAGGTGTGCTTAGAGCAGGCCCACGTTAACGTCAGACCTTGTCGATATCCACATCCTTGGTTTCTTTCAGGCAGAAGATTCCCACCACCAGGCTGATCCCCGTCACCAGCACCGGGTACCACAGCCCATAGAAGATGTCCCCGGTATACACCACCAGCGCGAACGACACCGTCGGCAGGAAGCCCCCGAACCAGCCATTACCGATGTGGTAGGGCAGCGACATCGAGGTGTAGCGGATACGGGTCGGGAACAGTTCGACCATCACCGCCGCCAGCGGGCCATAGGTCATGGTCGCGATCAGGATCATTGCCACGATCAGCACCACCACCATCACCTGGTTGACCTGTGACGGGTCAGCCTTGGCCGGGTACCCGGCCTGCTCCACAGCAGCGCGCATGGCCGCTTCGTCAAAGCCGTTGATGGTCTTGTCACCGATGTTCACCACCACCTCGCTGCCGGCTACATCGACCGAGCTGTATGGCAGGCCCTGCTTGACCAGGAAGGTCTTGACCTTGTCACACGGGCTGTCGAAACGCGCCTTGCCCACCGGGTCGAACTGGAAGGTGCAGCCTTGCGGATCGGCAGTGACCACAATCGGTGCCTGGCGGCTGGCGGTGTCGATCTGAGGGTTGGCGTAATGGCTCAACGCCTTGAACAGCGGGAAGTAAAGTACGGTCGCCAGCAGCAGCCCAAGCATCAGGATCGGCTTGCGGCCAACACGGTCGGACAACCAGCCGAAGAACACGAAGAACGGTGCCCCGATCACCACGCTGATGATCAACAGGGTATTGGCCTGGGCCGGGTCCATCTTCAGCATCTGGGTCATGAAGAACAGCACATAGAACTGCGCCGTGTAGAAGGTCACAGCCTGCCCGGCGTTGATGCTGAACAAGGCGGTAAGCACCACCTTGAGGTTCGGCCAGGAGGTGAACGACTCACGAATCGGCGATTTGCTGACCTTGCCCTGGGCCTTCATTTTCACAAAGGCCGGCGACTCATGCATGCTCATGCGGATCCAGGTGGAAATGGCCAGCAGCACGATCGACAACAGGAACGGCAGGCGCCAGCCCCAGGTCTCGAACTGGTCGCCACTGATATAGCGGCTGCCCAGCACGACCACCAGCGACAGCAACAGGCCGAGCGTGGCGGTGGACTGGATGAAACCGGTATGGAAGCCGCGCTTGCCAGGCGGTGCATGTTCGGCCACGTAAGTGGCCGCTCCACCGTACTCACCGCCCAACGCCAGCCCCTGCAGCATGCGCAGAACCACGAGGATGATCGGTGCGGCAATGCCGATGCTGGCGTAGGTGGGCAATAGCCCGACGGCGAAGGTGGACAGGCCCATCAGCACGATGGTGACCAGGAAGGTGTACTTGCGCCCGATCATGTCACCCAGACGGCCGAACACCAATGCACCGAACGGCCGCACCAGGAATCCCGCAGCAAAGGCCATCAGGGCAAAGATGAACGCGGTGGTGTCGTTCACCCCAGCAAAGAACTGCTTGCTGATGACCGCTGCCAGCGCGCCATAGAGAAAAAAGTCATACCACTCGAACACCGTCCCGAGGGATGACGCAAAAATGATCTTGCGCTCTTCACGACGGCTTGGGCTGCTGGCCGCCGCACTCTGCTCTTGGATGAAATCCGACATCGTTGCTGTCCTCGGCCCTAAGGCCACAGTGATTATTGTTGTTGTTCCACTGTCGACGGCTTCTGACCGCAAGCCGCCGTTCACTTGCACGCACCCGGGTCAGGGCGTCGGTATCGCGTCTTCGTTCAGACAGGTCTGGGTAGCCGCTCCTTTGAGGATCAGTTGCGCCGCCTTTTCAGCGATCATCAGGGTGGGTGAACAGGTATTACCGGAAGTGATATACGGCATGATCGATGCATCGGCGACACGCAGGCCGGGGATGCCATGTACCCGCAGCTGGTTATCCACAACGTTCATCGCGCCGTTGCCCATGCGGCAGGTGCCGACCGGGTGGAAGATGGTCGTGCCGATCTTGCCCGCGGCTTCGAACAGCTCTTGCTCACTTTGCAAGGCTGGGCCGGGCAGATATTCCCTGGGCTCGAAGGCGGCGAGGGCAGGGGCCTGGACGATACGCCGGGTAAGGCGAATGGCATCGGCGGCAACGCGCAGGTCCTCGGCGGCGCTGAGGTAGTTGGGGTCGATCAGCGGCGTGCTGCTCATGTCGGCACTGCGGATATCGATACGCCCGCGGCTGGCCGGGCGCAGGTTGCACACCGATGCGGTAAAGGCCGGAAACCCGTGCAGTGGCTCGCCGAAGCGCTCGAGTGACAGCGGCTGCACGTGATACTGCAGGTTGGCGGTAGTCTGCTCCGGGCCAGAGCGTACGAACGCGCCCAGCTGGCTCGGGGCCATCGCCAGCGGGCCGCTGCGGTCGTAGAGATAGCGCAGGCCCATGCCCATCTTGCCCAACAGGCTGTTAGCCATCTGGTTCAGGGTGCGGGTATTGCGGACCTGATAGATCAGCCGCAGTTGCAGGTGGTCCTGCAGGTTGCCCCCCACACCTGGCATGTCGTGACGCACGCCAATGCCCAGACGTTCCAGCAGCGGGCGCGGGCCGATGCCGGAACGCTGCAGGATGCCCGGCGAACCCACCGCCCCCGCGCACAGCACGATCTCGCGACGAGCTACAAATTCGTGCCAGGCGCCTTGCCACAGCGCTTTCACAGCACGCGCACGGGTGTTGTTGAGAAGCACCTGGTCAACCTGGACACCGGTCAGCACCGTGAGGTTGGGGCGCTTCCTGATTGGCCGCAGGAAAGCCTTGGAGGCGTTCCAACGCACACCGCTGCGCTGGTTGACCTGAAAATATCCACAGCCTTGGTTATCGCCGGTATTGAAGTCGTCGACCTTGCCGATGCCACTCTGCTCGGCAGCATCGCGAAAGGCGTCGAGGATCGGCCAACTGTAGCGCTGGCGTTCAACCCGCCATTCGCCGTCACCGCCATGGTATTCGCTGGCACCGGCAAAGTGGCTCTCGCTGGCCTTGAACAGCGGCAGAACATCCTTCCAGGCCCAGCCGTCATTGCCTTGCTCGGCCCAACGGTCATAGTCCGCCGCCTGGCCGCGCATGTAGATCATGCCGTTGATCGAGGAACAGCCGCCCAGCACCTTGCCTCGCGGGTAACCCAACGCGCGGCCGCCCAGGCCGGGCTGTGCCTCGGTCCTGAAGCACCAGTCGGTGCGCGGGTTGCCAATGCAGTAGAGGTAACCGACAGGGATGTGAATCCACGGATAGTTGTCGCGGCCACCGGCTTCCAGCAGCAGGACGCGGCAGGACGGGTCGGCGGATAAACGATTGGCCAGCAGGCATCCGGCAGGGCCGGCACCCACAACCACGTAGTCGAAGACAGAATCGGCTGATGGCATGTGCAACCTCGCGCCTGTTTATTATTCTTGTCCCGGTCCATCTTAGTGAGTAATTTCGTGGAGGAAACACGAGATTTCGCGCAGCCGCTGTGCGTTTTGGCACAGCGACCATCACCGCAACGGTGCGTTACTGTAGGAGCGGCCTTGTTTCGCGATGGGGCGCGCAGCGGCCCCGAGTACAGCAAACCGGTCCATCTCGATGACCGCATGTGCTCTCCCAGGGCCGCTGCGCCCCCCATCGCGACACAAGGCCGCTCCTACAAAAGTACGCGCCTGGGGCATAGGGACTAGCATGTTCGACTGGAACGATCTGCGGTTTTTCCTCGAGTTGCAGCGCAGCGGCCGCCTGCTAACCGCCGCCAAGCGCCTCAACACCACCCACAGCACCGTCGCCCGGCATATCGAAAACATCGAGCAGAGCCTGGGCACCGCGCTCTTCGTGCAGCATGCCCAAGGTTACGAACTTACCCCTTCGGGCCAGGCCCTGCTCAAACACGCCGAGGCCATGGAAAATGTCGCCCTGCTGGCGCAGGAAGAAATCACCCAGGCCATCACCCCGCTGGGCAAGATTCGCCTTGGGGTAACCGAAGGCATCGGCATCATGTTCTTCACCCCGCGCATGAATGCCTTGTTCGAACGCTACCCCGGCCTAGAAGTGGAATTGGTGGCAGTGCCGCGCTTCGTCAGCATTCTCAACCGCGAAGCAGAGATCAGCATCCACCTGGAGCGCCCCAACGCCGATCTGCTGATTACCCGCAAGCTCACCGACTATCGCCTGGCCCTGTACGCCAGCCAGGCTTACCTGGACCGTGCGCCTGCGTTGCGCAACCGCGAGGACCTGGCCCGGCACAGCTGGATCGGCTACGTCGACGACTTGCTGTTCAGCCAGGAGCTGTTGTTTCTCAACAGCTTCTGCCGCACACCCAACGTGGTATTCCGCAGCACTAGCGTGATCGCTCAGCAGGCCGCCGCCCGCGCCGGGCTGGGCATCGCCGTACTGCCCAACTACATGGCCCGCCACGACCCGACACTGGTGCGCGTACTGCCTGGCGAGACCATCCAGCGCAGCTACTGGATCTGCACCCGTCGCGAGCTGCACAAGTCGGTGCGCCTGCGGGTCGTATGGGACTACCTGCTGGCGCTGTGTGCGGCTGAACAGAGCGAACTGCTAGCCCAGTAGCGCCTTGCCGGCAAGCAGCGCCGCTGCCACCCACCCCGCC
Source organism: Pseudomonas anuradhapurensis (assembly GCF_014269225.2). Taxonomy (NCBI): domain Bacteria; kingdom Pseudomonadati; phylum Pseudomonadota; class Gammaproteobacteria; order Pseudomonadales; family Pseudomonadaceae; genus Pseudomonas; species Pseudomonas anuradhapurensis. The sequence continues at coordinate 16,768 of NZ_CP077097.1, read as the reverse complement.
ACAGCGAACATCTGCTGCAAACGCGGCCCGGCCAGCCTGGCCGCCAAAGGCCGCGCCAGCAGCAAGCCGAGCACCGCGCCAATGGCAAACGGCGCACCGACCTGCCAGTGCATGACCCCGGCCAGGCTGGCACTGACCACACTGCCGGTAGACACCAGGGCAATCACCGCCAATGAGGTGGAGACGATGCTGGCCATGCGCAGGTTGGTATAGCGGTTCAGCGCCGGGATGATGACAAAGCCACCGCCCACACCGAGCAGCCCGGACAGCAGGCCGGACAATGCCCCGGTGAACGCCAGGGCGCGCGCGCAGGGCAGCGTCCAGCGCAAACGCCCCTGCAGCGGGTTGAGCACACAGGGTTCGATGTAGCGATGGGCGTCATTGGCTTCGCCACGCAATTCCTTGGCCGCCTTGCGCCAGATACGCAGGCACGCGTATACCAGTACCCCGGCGAATAGCAACTGCAAGGGTGAATTGGGCACGCGGTGCGCCAGCATCAGCCCGAACGGCGCCGTGGCCACACCCACCAAGGCGATGAACAATGCCGCCCGGTAGCGCACCAGGCCCTGGCGCAAGCCCAGCACAGCCCCCACTGCCGCCGCCAGGCCGACGGCCAGCAGGCCAACCGGTGCCGCCTCGACCATGGACAGCCCGAGGCCGAACACCAGCAATGGCACTGCCAGGATGCCACCCCCGGCACCGGTCAACGCCAGTACGGCGCCAATGATTGCCCCCAGGCCAGCACCCAACAGTTGATGTTCGATCACTGGCCACCCTCGGCTACCAGCGGCTGCGGCCGCGCCAACCACTCGCGTCCCTTGAGCATGCCTTGCCAGTACAAAGGTGGCAGCACTTGCGCCTTGAGCAACCAGGCCAGGCGCGTCGGCTTGCGGCCATCCAGCAACCAGCTGGGGAAACTCGGCGCCAGCTTGCCGCCATAGCAGAACTCCGCGAGGACAATCTTGCCGCGCTCAACGGTAAGCGGGCAGGAGCCATACCCGTCGTAGCGGGCCAGGGTTGGCAGCCTGCCCAGTGCCACCAGCACGTTGTTGGCCACTACCGGGGCCTGCTTGCGAGTAGCCGCAGCGGTCTTGGCATTGCTGGTGTTGGCCACGTCACCCAGGGCATGGACATTGGCGAACTGGCGATGGCGCAGGGTGTACGGGTCGACATCAACCCAACCGGCAGCGTCGGCCAAGGGGCTTTCGCGGATGAAATCCGGCGCCACTTGTGGCGGCACCACATGCAGCATGTCGAAAGCCTCGGTGCGGGTTTCACTGCTGCCATCAGCCATGGTCCGCACAAAGGTGGCGCGCTTGTTGGCGCCATCCACGGCGACCAGGCGGTGAGCAAAGTTGAGGTCCACCGCGTACTTTTCGATGTACTTCATCAGCGCGGGTACGTAGTCCGGCACGCCGAACAACACCGCACCGGCATTGAAGAAACTGGCTTTCACTGCACCCAGCCGGCCATGGCGCAGCCAGTGGTCGCAAGACAGGTAAAGCGCCTTCTGCGGAGCGCCCGCGCATTTGATCGGCATGGGCGGCTGACAGAACAGGGCGCGGCCTTGCTTGAGCTTCTGCACCAGCTCCCAGGTATAGGGCGCCAGGTCATAGCGATAGTTCGAAGTGACGCCATTGCGCCCCAGGGTTTCGCTGAGCCCCTCAATGGCAGCCCAGTCCAGCTTGAGCCCAGGGCAAACCACCAGCTGTTGGTAACCGATGGCGCGCCCATCGTCGAGGATGACCTGTTGGCCGTGCGGGTCGAAGCCTTGCACCCGCGCCTTTATCCAGCGCACACCGCGCGGAATGGTCGAGGCCATGGTGCGGGCCGTGCTCGGTGCGGTGAACACACCGCCACCGACCATGGTCCAGCCGGGCTGGTAGTAATGCACCTCGGCAGGGTCGATCAACGCCACGTCCAGCGACGGGTCACGGCTGATCAGGCTGGAGGCAGTGGCAATACCGGCGGCACCGGCACCGACGATGACCACGGTGTGGTGGTTGCTATTGGCAGGGGACAACAAGGCAGGCATGGCGGTAAATCCTGGAAATCTGGTTATGGGGCAGGGCGGTTACAGCGTGTTCAGCGGAATCTTCAGGTAGCTGACACCGTTCTCTTCTGGCGCGGGCAACTGGCCGCTGCGCATGTTCACCTGCACCGACGGCAGGATCAGCACCGGCATATCGAGGGTCTTGTCACGGGCTTCGCGCATGGCGACAAAGCTGTCCTCGTCGACCCCTTGGTGGATGTGGATATTGCTGGCGCGTTGCTCGGCCACCGTGGTGACGTATTGCATGTCGCGGCCACCGGGCAGGTAGTCATGGCACATGAACAGCAGCGTCTGGTCAGGGAAGGCCAGCAGGCGGCGGATCGAGCGGTACAGGGTGCGCGCATCGGCCCCAGGGAAGTCACAACGAGCGGTGCCGTAGTCGGGCATGAACAGCGTATCGCCGACAAACACGGCGATCTCGCCTGCGTCCTCGATCATGAAGCTCATGCACGCGGGAGTGTGCCCTGGGGTGTGCAAGGCACGGGCATGCAGGTTGCCGATGCGAAAGCCTTCTTCGTCCTCGAACAACGCATCGAACTGGCTGCCATCGCGAGCGAAGCCAGGCTCGGCGTTGAACAACGCACCAAACACTTTCTGCACCTGGGTGATGTGTGCGCCGATGCCGGTGTGGCCACCCAGTTTCGCCTTCAGGTAAGCCGCTGCCGAAAGGTGGTCGGCGTGTACATGGGTTTCCAGTATCCATTGCACGCTGGCTTCAAGCTCGGCCACGCGCTGGACCAGGCGGTCTGCCGAAGCGGTGCAGGTGCGTCCGGACTTCGGGTCGTAGTCCAGCACACTGTCGATCAATGCGCACTGGCGCGTTTCACGGTCCATGACCAGGTAGCTGATGGTCGAGGTCGCCTGGTCATAGAAGGCGTCCACGTGCAGGTTGTTGCCGATGATCATCACGTTCTCCAAATTTTCCGCCCAGCCTTGTACAGGCGTAGGCAGTGAAAGGAGCTTTATCAAGATGCATGCCAGGCATTTTCCTACGAGCAGACCAATGAAATCGGCTTGTTACTGACAGCGCTTACTGCTACTGGCAGCACGGGCTGGCAGTCGACTGTCAGCCAATGGCAGTATTTGGCAGTCCTTGTTACCCTGCGCCGGTAAACCTACCGGTGTCCCCATGCCTGAAACCCACCCGCTCATCCTCGCCCTGGTTTCCTATCTCGAGCACGATGCCCTGCCAACCATCGTGCTGGACACCGACTACAACATCCTAGCCGCCAATGCCGCCTATCGCCGCCAGTTCGGCCACCACGACCAGGCGCCGCTGGGTGAAAAGTGCCATAAGGTCTCGCATCACTATGCCGTGCCTTGTGACCAGGCCGGCGAGCATTGCCCGATGCGCAAGGCATGGCACAGCAAGCAGCCAGAGCGGGTCTTGCACATTCATCACACGCCACGCGGGCCCGAGCATGTGGATGTCGAGTTACGTCCGATCCTGGATGAACAGGGCAGGGTAGTGGCCTTCGTCGAACGCCTGACCAGCATTACCCTGGCCTCGGCACAGCCACAGGAACAAGGGCTGGTGGGGCGCGCCCCTGCATTCAAGGCTGCCCTGGCCAGCCTGCAACGGGCAGCGCCGGCGCAGATTCCGGTGTTGCTGCAAGGTGAGTCGGGTACCGGCAAGGAACTGTTTGCCCGCGCGGTGCACATGGGCAGCCCCAGGGCGAATGGGCCATTGGTGGTGGTCGACTGTACCGGCCTGACTGAATCACTGTTCGAGAGCGAGTTGTTCGGCTACGAGAAGGGGGCGTTCACCGGCGCCAACCAGCGCAAGATCGGCCTTGCGGAAGCTGCCCATGGCGGAACCCTGTTCCTAGATGAAATTGGTGAAGTGCCGCTGGCGATGCAGGTGAAGCTGCTGCGCCTGATCGAGTCTGGCAGTTTCCGCCCGGTGGGTAGCCTGCGCACGGTGCATTCGGATTTCCGCCTGGTGTCGGCCACCCACAAACCGCTCAGGCAAATGGTTGCAGACGGCAGCTTCCGCGAAGACCTGTACTACCGCATCAGCGGCTTCCCGATCCGCCTGCCGGCCTTGCGCGAGCGAGTGGAGGACCTGCCTCTGCTCGCGCAGAGCCTGCTTCAGCGCATGGCTGGCAAACCGACACCCACGCTGAGCGACGATGCCTTGCAGCAGCTTCGGCTGCATCCGTTCCCGGGTAATATCCGCGAGCTGCGCAACATCCTTGAACGGGCGCGGTTGTTTGCCGATGACGGGCTGATCCAGCCGGAACATCTACCCGAGGACATAGGGCCAACTGCAGCAGTCTTGGGCAGCGGCCGGCGCAATCACCTGGGTGAGCTGGCGCAGGCGCTGGAACACTTCAAGGGGTCGCGCAGTGAACTGGCCCGTCACCTCGGCTTGAGCGAACGCACGCTGTACCGCCGCTTGAAGGAGCTCGGCCTGAATTGAACAATGGCGAGTTCTACAGGGTACTCTCGCAGGCGATATATTGACTTCAATTCAGTGGTATATGTAAGCATCACACGGGAGGGGTTATGCCTAAAGCGAATCCTCCGGTTCGGCGTCTTCGCCAGCCGCTGATAGCTGGCAAGTTCAAGATGGAGTCATTCATGACGGAAGGAAACACCTGGAACACCAAGCGCCTTTTCGATGCACTCAACGCCTTGGCGACTAATGAGCGCGACTCCGTGCTGGGTAGCGCCTCGTTGGCACTCATCGAGGGCGCTGAGCAAGCTATCAAGGTCGACCTGCATGAATTCGGAGGTTTACCTGTATTCATCGTGGTTGCTGGTGAACAGATCATCGTCGACACGTTGCTGATCGAAGCCGAAGATATCACTGATGTGGGCGCCTTCAATGACGCGGTACTGCGCAGTCGGGAGATGTTCCCGCTGTCCAGCATCGGTATCGAAACCATGCCAAACGGTGAGACGGCCTACAACATGTTCGGCGCCTTGACCGCTGATTCCTCGCTGGCGAACGTCGTCACCGAAATATTGACCCTGGCTGAGAACGTCCAGAGAGCAGTCATCGCTTTCGAATCCTTCTTCAGCCAATAACGGACCGGGACAACCATGGATAACAATCAATCGCTCTGGCGCAAGCTACTGACCGCACTGCGTGGTAAGGGTACCGAAATCGGCGAGGCCATCGCCGACAGGCAGGCCATTACCATTCTGGATCAAGAGATCCGTGACGCAGACTCAGCTATCCGCAGTGCTCAGAACGAACTGGCGACTCTGATGGGTAAGGAGAAGCTGGCATCCAAAGAGCTTGCCGAGCTGCAGTGCACGATCGGTGACCTGGAAGAAAAGGCTAAGAAGTCCCTGGCTGCAAATCGTGAAGACCTAGCCCTGGAAATCGCTGGCCGAATCGGCGAGATCGAGGGCAAGCTCCAGCTCAAGCGCGAAGCGCACCAGCAGCTGCAGGGTGGCATCGCCCGGATGCGTTCTGACATCGAGAAGGCACAGTCCCGGATCAATGGTTTGCGTACGCAGGTGGACATGGCCAAGGCCCGCGAAACCGTGCAGAAGGCCCAGGTCAGCGCTACCCTGTCCAGCGGCCAGGCAAATGGCAAGCTGGAAACCGCAGTTATGACCCTCAACCGTCTCAAGCAGCGCCAAGATGAGCGCGAGGCGACCCTCAATGCGCATGAAGAGCTCGCGGCTCATGCCGATGGCAGTGATCTGGACAAGCGTCTGCGGGAGGCCAACATCATCGCCGACGAGAACAGTGCCCAGTCTGTACTGGCCCGTTTGAAAGGCTCAGCTCAGCAGTAACCAGGTGTCGGTCGCCGGCCGGGTTATCCCGGCCAGCGAGTCTCGCTAGAAGGAAACGTCCTTGGCAAATGGAAAAGCCTTGCGCATCGTCGCTGCGCTACTCGTGGTTATGCTCGCGTTACAACTCGGTAACGCTCTCCTCGGATTCCCTCTGGGTGCGTTTGGCCTACAGCCGCGAAGCGCAGGAGGTGTAGCCGGGGTTTTCCTGTCTCCCTTCCTGCATGGCCCGTTTGGTCATGTGCTTTCTAACGCCATCCCCTATGCAGTTCTCTCGATGGTGATACTCGGGTATGGCATCGGACGCTATGCAACTGTAGAAGCATTGGTCCTCAAAACCCGTACCGAAAGAGGCGCTGATAGAGCTCGCTGAATCTCATTGCATCTGCAAGGTTCCGGGTTGGCGTCTCGAAACTCAAATTTCAAATTACGGATATTGGCCTATGTCGATCTTTCTGCTTCTTCGGCAGGTTGCAGCTACCGTGCTCGTCAGATTCACGTGGATGGCGCTCGTGCTGGCAGTTCTAGTCCACTTCGCCGTTGCGTACATTGGCCTGTGGTACGCAGGCGAGAAACACCTCGTCGGAGATCCGACGACCTTCTTCTACTTCTACATCACGACTGCCATGACGGTGGGCTATGGGGATCTTTCCCCTCAAGGTCCGGCTGGCAGGATCTTTGTTGCCATCTGGATGATGGTCGGCGGCATCGCACTGCTGACGGCCGTCATTGGCAAAACGACCAACTCCATAATCGAACTCTGGAGGCGCCAAGTGAAGGGAAACGGCAGTTTCGAAAAACAGTCCGGCCACACCGTCCTGATCGGATGGCTTGGGCAGAGCAGTGAAGAAATCATCAACCTGCTGCATCAGGACGATGTATCCAACGATCACCTGATAGTCATCTGCGCAACCGGCCTGGACGAGAATCCAATGGGAGGGAGGGCGTCCTTTGTTCGTGGTGAAAATCTGAGTTCGCCCTGCTTGCTGGCCCGTGCCGGAGTGTCGACGGCGGAGCGCGTTCTGATCCGAACAGAAACTGATGACCAGACGCTGGCCGTAGTCTTGGCCGTGCATAAACTTCAACCTCGAGGCCACGTTGTGGCCCACTTCAGTGATTCTCAAAAGGCTGACTTGGCTCGAAGCTATGCGCCCGGTCTGGAGTGCACGTCCAGTATGTCTGTCGAGATGCTGGTGCGCTCCTCCCAAGACCCTGGCTCCTCCGAGCTCATCACCGAACTGCTCACTGTGGGAAGCGGCGCCACCCAATACCGTGCAACGCTCAACCCTGGCATCCAGTGGTCATTTGGCGAGCTTTTCGCTTCCATGAAAGATCGTCACAACGCAACCGTCATTGCCTACAAGGCTGAAGGCGAGGACAGGCTCCTGATCAATCCTCCCTCCGATACCCAGGTGTGTGCAGGAGAGATCTTCTATATCGCCAACAAACGCATCGCTGGTGACATCTGATGAGCTTCTTCAAGCGGCTTCTCGGCCTCGAATCGCCAACGCCTAGTACGAACACCGCGCCTTTGCCAAAGGGGCCACTTGGCCTTGGGCAGGGCGCGATGGTCTCAATTGATCCCGGTCTGAGCTTGCTGTTTGAGGGGGCCACCAAGGTGATGCTACCGACAGCGCAAAACGCCTTCGCAGAGGGTGTTATAGAGCTTGGTCAATCCAGCTGGCTGACCCGCATCTACCTCGACGATGAGGACTTCTGGATCCAGGTACTGACATCCGGCAAACGCGATGGACAAGTCGATGCGCTGGTGCTGTTCAACTACATCGATTGCAAGTTCATCCATAGCCAAGGTGAGTTAGCCGCCATTGCAGGGCCCGCAAGCAAAATCGGCATGCCGGTCTACATGCACGATGGTCATGCGTATTACCGGGAGTGGGGCAGCTCCGAAGGTCAGACCGAGTTGGTCGACCTTGTCGAGCGAGTGGCCAACCCAAATGAGTCCTACGAAGTCCAGCATCGCTCGATGCTGTACTCGCGTGACATCGGCCTCACTGATCGGAAGGAGCTGCTGCTCTTCTCGGTTGAGGAGTCCGAACAGGGGGCTGTCTGCGTTACAACTTCGCTGGGCGTAAACCTTTTCTCGTCTGACCTACAAAGCACGTAAGGAACACTCCATGCTTGAAGCACTGAAAATGTCTTTGAATGCACCGGCCGTGATCGGCTTCGTCCTCTACATCATCGGGGCCTTGGTCCTGCTGGCGCTGTTCCAGTTCATCTACATACGCCTTACCCCGCACAAAGAATTCCAGCTCATCCGAGAGGGGAACACTGCCGCCGCGATTGCGCTGGCCGGCGCTGTGATCGGCTTCGCCCTCCCGGTAAGCAGTGTGATCTCCTTCTCGGTCAGCATTCTGGACTTTTTGGTCTGGGCTGTTATTGCTGGCTTCGTTCAGCTATTGGCGTTCTACGGTGTGCACTTGATTCTCAAAGGGCTGTCGGAGCGTATCCACAAGGGTGAAGTTGCGGCAGGCATCTATGTGGCAGCCATCGCGATCAGTGTGGGTCTGTTGAACGCAGCCTGCATGACTCCTTCTACCAACTGAGCTGGAGGGACTCCATGAAGCGAAGTAAGTGCGTACAGCTGTCGCTCTCTGCAGCTGTGGCGGTGGCCATCACTGGGTGCCAGCCAAAAGAACCCAACTATCAAGTCAGCAAGACCTTCAAATTTGACACGGTCCAACAGTGCGTCGACCAGAAAGTCCCGGTGGATATCTGCTCTGAGGCCTACATGGCGGCCATGGCCGAACACCGGCGCATTGCGCCGACATACAACAGCCAGGCTGAATGCGACGCCGATTTCATCGAGAACTACTGCAAGGCCAATTCAGACGGCAAGTTCACTCCTCCGCTTTCCGGCTTTGCGCTGACTGCCGATGGCACTGTGTCCGAGGCGCAACTGAACGCAGCGCATGCAAGTGCAGGTTCAGGTGGCGCTGGTACCAGCGGGCTGAACGATGTTGTCTTGGGTATGCTGATCGGCAACATGCTGTCGAGCAATAACGGGCGCTACTACTCGGAGCCGGTGTACCGGTACCGCTCTGACCGTGACAGCTATTCGACCTCGACCCTTGCAAGTCGGATCAAGTCTGGTACCAACTTCAGTAATTCGACCCAGGTCAAGCGTGGCGCCAGCTACGTATCCAGCAGCAAATCCGGACTCAAACCATCCATTAACACCAAGCCGATCGCGGTAAGTAGTACCACCTCCCGCGGTGGTTTCGGCAAATCAGCTTCGGCCCGTAGTGGTTGGGGCGGCAGTTTCGGCGGCTAAGGAAGCAAGATGAAACGGATCGCGATCAATGAACGACCCAACTGGCAGTCTCGGGCAGAATCGTTCGGGTTCAAGTTCCACACGATTGATGGGGAGCGGTATTGGGACGAAAGCGCCTACTACCAGTTCACGCTCTCTCAGATCGAAAACGACCTTGAGGACCCGACTGCCGAGCTTCACCAGATGTGTATGGACTTGGTATCTCGTGTCGTGGACAGTGAAGAATTGCTGTCTAGGCTGAGCATCCCTCCAGCGTATTTTGATGCGATCCGCGAATCTTGGAAGGAAGGTCATCCGCACCTATATGGGCGCATGGACTTCTCGTACAACGGCAAGGGCCCGGCCAAGTTGCTGGAACTAAACTACGACACCCCGACCAGCTTGTATGAGGGCTCAGCCCAACAATGGGACTGGCTGGATCAGTGCATTCAGATGGGCATGCTCCCGAGTCATGCCGATCAGTTCAACAGTATCGAGGATCAGCTCACTCAAGTGTTCTGTGAGCTTCAGATCGATCGCCCGTTCTACTTCGCCTCAATCACAGGATCCGAAGAGGACAAGGGAACTACCGACTACCTGCGCATGATCGCTGAGAAGGCAGGCATCCAGACTCACCACATCTATCTCGAGGACATCGGGTACAACGGTCAGAGGTTCGTGGACCAGCAAGATAATTGGATTCCTCACCTGTTCAAGCTTCATGCCTGGGAGTTCATCATGCACGAGGAATTCGGGCCGTTAGTTGCCAGCTCGGATACCCAATTCTTTGAGCCCATGTGGAAGGCCGTACTCTCTAACAAGGGGGCTCTGCCGCTGCTTTGGGAGTTCAACAAAGGACATCCCAACCTGCTCCCCACCTTCTTTGATGGTGAACCTGGCAGACAGGTACCCAAGGGGTGGGTCAGAAAACCATTTTTCTCCAGGGAGGGAGCCAACATCGAGCTTCACACTGCGGACGAGCAGCTTGTGAAAGTGGATGGCCCTTACACAGATGCTCCATACATCCTGCAGGAATGTGCCCCGCTTCCGAAGTTTGGCGACAGCTACACCCTAATCGGATCCTGGGTCATTGGCGACAACGCTGCAGGAATCGGTATCCGCGAGGATGACTCACTCGTGACAAAAGACAGTAGCCGTTTCCTTCCCCACCTCATCCTCGACTGATCCGCAACTCACCCAAAGTTGCGATTTGCCAACGAGGGTTGGCAAAGGCGAGTACTGGGTAATCCGCGGGTGCTCCTTTCCGGCTCGCCCACAACCTGCCTCAACCCATTTCCGGTTCCATCCCTGCTCGATCGAGCAGGGCGGGCAACTCCGGAAAGAACTCCAAGAAAAAAAAAGCCCGCGAAAGGCGGGCTTGAGTGGGGCCGACGCGGACCGGGCTTGGAGCCCGGCCGGTCAACTATTCGAGAAAACGTGCAACTATTTTGTGAACCTGCATCCTTATCAGAAATCCAGGTTCGATACCGACAGTGCATTGCTTTCGATGAAGTCACGACGCGGCTCGACCGCATCGCCCATCAGGGTGTTGAAGATCTGGTCGGCAGCGATGGCGTCTTCGATGGTCACCTTGAGCATGCGACGAACAGCCGGATCCATGGTGGTTTCCCAAAGCTGGTCCGGGTTCATCTCACCCAACCCTTTATATCGCTGGATGGTATGGCGCTTGGTGGTCTCGTTCATCAGCCAGTCCAGGCCTTCCTTGAATTCGACGATCGCTTTGCGGCGCTCACCACGCTGCACGTAGGCGCCTTCACCCAACAGGCTGGACAGCTTGGCACCGATGTTGACCACGGTCCGGTAGTCATTGCTGCCGAAGAAGTCGCGGTTGAAGGTGACGTAGCTGGCCAAGCCGTGAGAGGTGATTTCCACCTCGGGCAGCCAAACATTGCGTTCCTTGTCCTCACGCAGGCTGGCTTTGTAAACCAGGCCAGACTTCTGGCTGTTGCTTAGACGCTCCTGGAACTTGGCCAGCCAGGCTTGCATCACCGCGTGGTCACCCAACTGCTCAAGGGTCACCTCCGGCAAGTAGATGAAGTGCTCGGTCAGCTCTTCCGGGTACAGGCGCGACAGACGCTTGAGGGTCTTCATGACGCTACGGAATTCGTTGACCAGCGCTTCCAGTTGCACACCGGAAACCGCTGGCGCCGACTCGTCCAGGTGCAGGCTGGCATCTTCCAGGGCCGACTGGGTCATGTACTCTTCCATGGCCTCGTCGTCCTTGATGTACTGCTCCTGCTTGCCCTTCTTCACTTTGTACAGCGGCGGCTGGGCAATGTAGATGTAGCCACGCTCGACCAGCTCCGGCAACTGACGGAAGAAGAAGGTCAGCAACAGGGTACGGATGTGCGAACCGTCAACGTCAGCATCGGTCATGATGATGATGTTGTGATAGCGCAGCTTGTCGATGTTGTACTCTTCGCGGCCGATACCACAGCCCAGCGCAGTGATCAGCGTGCCAACTTCCTGGGACGAGATCATCTTGTCGAAGCGTGCTTTCTCGACGTTGAGGATCTTGCCCTTCAAAGGCAGGATCGCCTGGGTACGACGGTTGCGGCCCTGCTTGGCCGAACCACCCGCAGAGTCACCCTCCACCAGGTACAGTTCGGAAAGGGCAGGGTCCTTCTCCTGGCAGTCCGCCAGTTTGCCCGGCAGGCCGGCGATATCCAGCGCCCCTTTGCGGCGAGTCATTTCGCGGGCTTTACGGGCAGCTTCGCGCGCTCGCGCCGCGTCGATCATCTTGCCAACGACGGCCTTGGCCTCGTTCGGGTTTTCCAGGAGGAAGTCGGCGAAGTACTTGTTCATCTCCTGTTCCACGGCGGTTTTAACCTCCGAGGAGACCAGCTTGTCCTTGGTCTGCGAGCTGAACTTCGGGTCCGGTACCTTCACCGAGATGATCGCGGTCAGGCCCTCACGAGCGTCATCGCCAGTGGTTGCCACCTTGTTCTTCTTGGCCAGGCCTTCCTGCTCGATGTAGCTGTTAAGGCTACGAGTCAGAGAGGAACGGAAGCCCACCAGGTGCGTACCACCGTCACGCTGAGGAATGTTGTTGGTGAAGCACAGCAGGTTTTCGTTGAAGCTGTCATTCCACTGCAGGGCAACTTCCACGCCTACGCCATCATCGCGCTGGACATTGAAGTGGAACACCTGCGAGTTCACCGGGGTCTTGTTGGTGTTCAGGTATTCGACGAATGCACGCAGGCCGCCTTCGTACTTGAAGAACTCTTCCTTGCCGCTGCGCTCATCCTTCAGCAGGATGCCCACGCCCGAGTTGAGGAACGACAACTCACGGATACGCTTGGCCAGGATGTCCCAGCTGAAGTGAATATTCTTGAAGGTTTCGGCCGACGGCTTGAAGTGGATGTGGGTACCCGTGGTTTCGCTGTCGCCAACCACCGCCATAGGAGCCTGGGGAACGCCATGGACGTAGGTCTGCTCCCAGATCTTGCCGCTACGGCGAACAGTCAGTACCAGTTTCTCGGACAGGGCGTTCACCACGGAAACACCTACGCCGTGCAAGCCACCGGATACCTTGTAGGAGTTATCGTCGAACTTACCGCCGGCGTGCAGTACGGTCATGATGACTTCAGCTGCGGAAACGCCTTCTTCCTTATGCACGTCGACCGGAATGCCGCGACCGTTGTCGCGCACACTGATGGATTCGTCCGGGTGGATAATGACGGTGATGTCGTCGCAGTGACCGGCGAGGGCTTCGTCGATGGAGTTGTCGACCACCTCGAAGACCATGTGGTGCAGGCCGCTACCATCATCGGTGTCGCCAATGTACATGCCGGGACGCTTGCGTACGGCATCCAAACCTTTCAGCACCTTGATGCTGGAGGAGTCGTACGTTTGATTTTCGCTCATGCCTTCACTCCCGATGGTCGTGGGTCTGGGTGATACGGCCTTGTTCCACGTGGAACAAAGCAACTGGCGTTTCCGTCTGCCAGCCTTCCCTCAGTAATTCGTGATCTACACAGGTGATGAACACCTGGCAGCGTAATTCTTCAAGCAAGCGGCACAGCGCGCGGCGATGCTGGTCATCCAGTTCGGACGGCAAGTCATCCACGAGATAAATACAGTGACCGCGGCGAGCCTGACTAACGAGGTGGCCTTGGGCAATGCGCAAGGCACACACCACCAGCTTTTGCTGACCACGCGACAGAATGTCGGCTGCGTTGTTGGCAGCCAGACGAAGACGCAGATCAGCGCGCTGCGGACCGGCCTGGGTGTGGCCCATCTGCTGATCGCGAAGGAGAGAGGAGGCGAGTACTTCTTGCAGTTCCCGGTCCTTATCCCAGCCTCGGTAGTAGCTCAGGGTCAACCCGTCCAGCTCGACCAGTTCGCTCAGGGTTCGCTCGAAGACGGGCTTCAAGGCCTTGATGTAGTTGCGACGGTATTCATCTATTTCCGCGCTGGCCAGGCACAACTCCCGATCCCAGGCGGCTTGCGAAGCTGGGTCAAGTGTACCATGACGCAACCATGAGTTCCGCTGCCGCAGCGCCTTCTGCAGCCGCTGCCAAGCTGGCAGGAAACGAGGTTCCACGTGGAACACTCCCCAATCCAGAAACTGCCGCCGAATCTTCGGGGCACCTTCCAGCAAGCGGAAGCTGTCCGGATTAATGAGCTGAAGCGGCAGCAATTCAGCCAACTGTGCTGCGCTGCGTGCATTCTGCCCATCGATACGAATAGTGAACTCCCCTTGCCGCTCCCGAGATACGCCCAGGTTGCTGCTGCCGCCCTCGGCCAATTGCACTTCACCAAATACGGTACAGGCAGGCTGTTCGTATTGAATGACCGGGTTCAAGCGGGTACTGCGGAAAGAGCGCGCCAGCCCGAGCAGGTGCACAGCTTCGAGCACACTGGTCTTGCCGCTACCGTTGGCGCCGTAAAGGATGTTGATGCGGGGAGAGGGTAAGAGTGTCACCGGGTGCAAGTTGCGCACCGCGGTGACCATGATACGTCGAAGGGACATTTCGCCTGCTACGGGTTACAGGCGCATCGGCATGACAACGTAGGAAGAATCGTCGTTACCCGCTTCCTGCAGCAGCGCACTGCTGTTGGAGTCGGACAGGATCAGACGAACTTGCTCGGTAGTCATTACGCCCAGCACATCCAGCAAGTAGCTGACGTTAAAGCCGATTTCCAGCGAGCTACCGTCGTAGTCCACGCTGATTTCTTCTTCAGCTTCTTCCTGCTCAGGGTTGTTGGCCTGGATTTTCAACTGACCAGCTGCCAGCTGCAGGCGAATACCGCGGTACTTTTCGTTGGAAAGAATCGCAGTACGGCTAAACGCTTCGCGCAACGCCTGGCGGTCACCGACCACAAGCTTGTCACCGCCTTTTGGCAGAACCCGCTCGTAGTCCGGGAACTTGCCGTCCACCAGTTTGGAGGTGAAGGTGAATTCACCGGTGGTGGCACGAATGTGGTGTTGGCCGAGGACGATGCTGACCATACCTTCCGGATCGGTGAGCAGGCGTGCCAGCTCGAGGATACCTTTACGCGGCACGATCACCTGATGGCGCTCATCCTGCTTGATCGGCGCGCTCATGGAGCACAGCGCCAGGCGGTGGCCGTCGGTCGACACTGCACGCAGAGTATTGCGGGACACTTCCAGCAGCATGCCGTTGAGGTAGTAGCGCACATCCTGCTGGGCCATGGCGAAGCTGGTGCGTTCGATCAGGCGGCGCAGTTTGCTTTGTTCCAGGTTGCAGGTCAGCGAGCCCGGGCCTTCTTCGACGGTCGGGAAGTCATTGGCTGGCAGAGTCGACAGGGTAAAGCGGCTGCGGCCGGCCTTGACCAACAGTTTCTGCTCGTCAACCTTGATATCGATCAGGGCGTCGTTCGGCAGGCTTTTGCAGATGTCCATCAGCTTGCGAGCTGGAACAGTGATTTCGCCAGGCTCGGCTGGCTCTTCCAGTTGCACGCGGCCTACCAGTTCGACTTCCAGGTCGGTACCGGTCAACGACAGTTGCTGGCCTTGAACGACCAGCAATACGTTGGACAGCACCGGCAAGGTCTGACGGCGCTCGACGACACCGGCGACCAGTTGCAGGGGTTTCAACAGGGCTTCGCGTTGAATGGTGAAATGCATGGTCTAGTCCCTTGCCTTCAATTAGCTGCGCAGACGGCCATCAGGTCGTCAGCGTCCGCAGCAGGTTCTTGTAGTCCTCGCGGATGTCCGCGTCGGATTCCTTCAGTTCATTGATCTTGCGGCAGGCGTGCAGCACGGTCGTATGGTCGCGACCACCGAACATGTCGCCGATTTCGGGCAGACTGTGGTTGGTCAGCTCCTTGGACAGTGCCATGGCCACCTGGCGCGGACGCGCGACAGAACGCGAACGCCGCTTGGACAACAGATCGGAGATCTTGATCTTGTAGTACTCGGCGACGGTACGCTGAATGTTATCCACACTGACCAGCTTGTCCTGCAGCGCCAGCAAGTCCTTGAGCGATTCACGAATCAATTCGATGGTGATGTCGCGGCCCATGAAGTGCGAGTGAGCGATCACCCGTTTCAATGCGCCTTCCAGCTCACGGACGTTGGAGCGAATACGCTGGGCAATGAAGAACGCGGCGTCATGCGGCAGCTCGACCTTGGCCTGGTCGGCTTTCTTCATCAGGATCGCCACGCGGGTTTCCAGCTCGGGTGGCTCGACTGCCACCGTCAGGCCCCAACCGAAGCGCGATTTCAGGCGTTCTTCCAGGCCTTCGATCTCCTTGGGGTAGCGGTCAGAGGTAAGAATGACCTGCTGACCACCCTCGAGCAGGGCGTTGAAGGTGTGGAAAAACTCTTCCTGCGAGCGCTCTTTCCGGGCAAAGAACTGGATATCGTCGATCAGTAACGCGTCCACCGAGCGGTAGAAGCGCTTGAATTCGTTGATGGCGTTGAGCTGCAGTGCCTTGACCATATCCGCGACGAAACGCTCCGAATGCAGGTACACGACCTTGGCGTTCGGGTTCTTTTTCAACAGGTGGTTACCCACAGCATGCATGAGGTGGGTCTTACCCAGGCCCACGCCCCCATAAAGGAAGAGCGGGTTGTAGCCATGCTTGGGGTTGTCGGCCACCTGCCAGGCAGCAGCTCGCGCCAGCTGGTTCGACTTACCTTCGACGAACGTGTCGAAGGTAAAGGTGCGATTCAGGTAGCTGGTGTGCTTGAGCGCGCCTTCGACCTGCACGGTACGTTGTTCGGTCCGGGTGCTGGCGGCTGACTGCGAAGCCGGTTCGGCCATGGAATCGAAGCTGTCACGCAAGGACGGTTCGGCCAACTCATCGACCAGCACAGGCTCAGCCGCTGCCACTGCAACCGGTTCGACCGCTGCCGGCACTGCCTTCTGGGTCTGGCTCTGTGCCTGGGTATTGGCCAGCGATGCCGCAACCGCAGCACTCACTGGCGCGTTAGGTGCAGCACGTGGTGCCGAGCTGCGGCGGCTGCCGATCAACAAGGAAAGGGCAGGCGCGATGCCGCTGCCGTTTTCGCCCAACAGTTCGAGCAAGCGCCCCAGGTACTTTTCATTGACCCAATCGAGAACGAAACGGTTAGGCGCATAGACGCGCAACTCGTCGCCTTCGGCTTCGACCTGTAGCGGACGGATCCAGGTGTTGAATTGCTGGGCAGGCAGTTCATCGCGCAGAAGCTCCACGCACTGCTGCCAAAGTTCCACTGACAC